>JAGOBZ010000110.1 GCA_017999015.1 Kiritimatiellia bacterium | reverse complement strand
ACTCCAGACAGACGGCGTCGGTCGAGAATTGCTGCCGGAATTCCTGCAACGTCTTCGGAAATTCGGGTCGTCCCATGCGTGAATGATCCAGAATGAGACAGCCTTAGTCAAGTGCATAAGCATTTCGCGCTATTATCAGGATACGCCCGTCATGCGGGATTGGCCGTTCCGCGTGCGCTCTCTGGGGTACAATCATTACGCGCCGAACTACAGCCGCTTCCCAGATGGGCAGCATCCGGTGGACCACCGGTTTTCTTGGGAGACCGGGCGCGTGCTGAGCACCCTGACGTTGGTCAACGTGGTCAACGGCCGCGGCCGATTTCGCTCCGGGCCCAGTGGCGAGCTAGCCCTTTCCGACAACGCTCTGCTGTTTGTTTTTCCCAATGTCTGGCACGCCTATCAGCCCGACCGGGCGACCGGCTGGCACAATCAATGGGTCGAGGTCGATGCCGCCGGCGTGTTGCCGCTGCTGAACCGCGCCGGCATCACATCGGAAAGGCCGCTCAAACATGTCGAGGCCACGCCCTTGCTCTCGCGTCTCTTTCAGGAGCTGATCGACACGTCGCACGCCGAGACTTTCGGCATGGAACACATGCTGTCGGCCCAGGCGCACGCCCTGTTCGCCCGCACACTGGCACTGTGGCACCGCGACACCGCGCCGGCACGGCACTTTGCCGTGGTCGACCGCGTGCGGCAAAGCCTGATGTCGGACAACGATCCCGCCCTCTCCGTGGCCGAGGTGTCCCGACGGGCGGGGCTGAGCGCCCCCCGGTTGCGCGTGATCTTCCGCGAGGCGACCGGGCTCTCGCCCAAACAATTCCAACTCAAGGCCCGCATGGAGCGCGCCGCCCGCCTGCTGGCCGAAAGCCCGTTCTCGGTCGGCGAGATCGCGACACAGGTCGGCTACGACAACATATATCATTTTTCACGGCAGTTCAAACGTGCACTCGGCATCTCCCCGACACACTATCGCCAAGCGCTGCCAGACCCCTGCGGTTTTTGAGAACGGGCCGTAGCCGCTAGTCGGGCGCGGATGCCCCGGCTCGCAGTGCGCTTGTTTAACGCCAAGACACGATGACGCCGCCGCCTACTTCCCCACGTTACGACCGGGCAAGACCGTGTCGCGCGCGATGCGGCGCGTTTCGGGGTGGTCGAGCGTGTAGTGCAGGCCGCGGCTCTCTTTGCGGCGCATCGCGCTGCGCACGATCAGTTCGGCGACGAGCGCGAGATTACGCAATTCCAGCGTGTCGGCCGTAACCAGATAATCAAAGTAATACTCGCGGATTTCGCGGCGCAGGTTACGGATGCGGCGCAGCGCGCGCTCCAGTCGCTTGTCGGTACGCACGATGCCCACATAGTCCCACATGCAGGTGCGGACCTCCATCCAGTTGTGCGCCACCATCACCGCCTCGTCGCTCGCCACCGCCGTGCCGTACTCCCAGTCCGGGATGCGCAGCGGCTCGGGCGCCTGCACCGGATGGGCCACGATCTGGTCTGCGGTCTGATAGGCGCACACCAGCGCTTCCAGCAGCGAGTTGCTGGCCAGGCGGTTGGCGCCGTGCAGGCCCGTACAGGCGGTCTCGCCGACGGCGTAAAGGCCGGGCAGCGACGTCACGCCGTTGACCGCGGCGCGGATGCCGCCGCAGCAGTAATGGGCCGAGGGCACGATCGGGATCAGATCGCGCGCCATGTCGATCCCGAAGCTGAGGCAAGTTTCGTAAATGTTGGGGAAGCGCTCCTTGAGGTAGGCCTCGGGCTTATGGCGGATGTCCAGGCAGCAGTAAGGCGATCCGGTGCGCTTCATTTCGGAGTCGATCGCGCGCGCCACGACGTCGCGGGGCGCGAGCGCGCCGCGCGGGTCGTACTTCTTCATGAAGGGGCGCCCCTCGGCATCGGTCAACTCGGCCCCCTCACCGCGCACCGCCTCGCTGATCAGGAAGCGCTTGGCCTGCGGGTGAAAGAGGCAGGTCGGATGAAACTGGATGAACTCCATGTTCGCGATCTCGGCCCCCGCGCGCCAGGCGAGCGCGACGCCGTCGCCTGTAGCGATGTCGGGATTGCAGGTGTACAGGTAGACCTTGCCGCAGCCGCCGGTTGCCAAGACCGTGTGGGGCGAGCGCACTGCATAGATCTCGCCGGTCGGCTGGTCGAGCACGTACGCGCCGACACAGCGGTTGTCGCCCGACGCCTTCAACCAGCGCGTGGTGATCAGATCGATCACCATCGTGTACTCGAGCGTCTGGATGTTGGGGTGCTGGCGCACCCTCTCGACCAACACCGATTCCACGCGCTGGCCGGTGATGTCTCCGGCGTGCAGCACGCGTCGCTGCGAATGGCCGCCCTCGCGTCCGAGATCATAACCAGGCCCGCCGTCTGTGCGCGCGTTGAACCGCACCCCCAGCGCCTCCAGGTCGGCGATACGCGCCGGGCCGCCGGCCACGATCTCGCGCACGATCTCCTCGCGGCAGAGCCCCGCCCCGGCAACCAGCGTGTCTGCCACATGCTGCTCAAAGCTGTCGCCGGCCTCCATCACGCAGGCGATGCCGCCCTGCGCACGGTTGGTGTTGCAGTCGTCAAGCCGTTTCTTGGTCACCAACAACACGCGCCCGTTGCGCGCAAGCCAGAGCGCATTCGTCAGCCCGGCGATACCGCTGCCCACCACAAAGTAATCACAAGACTCTATGCGCATACCATCCCCGTCCTGATTCCCGCAGCCATGCGCGGGAGTTCCACAAACACAGCGCATCATACCACTGCAGGACGATTCCTCAAAGACACCTTTTGTATGACCGACTTTTTTTTGGTAATGTGTGTGCCCCTATTTCAGTGACGAAAGGTTTTTTATGATCCGAGTCAAAGTGGTGGGCGCTACAGGCTATGGCGGTGTGGGCATCACCGAGTTGCTGTTGCAGCATCCCGAGGCCAAACTGGTTGCCCTGGTTGCGCGCGAAGATGTGGGGCTTTCGATTTCTGCCGTTTACCCGCATCTCGAAGGATTCTGCGACCTGCCGGTTCTGGCGGCTGACGATCCGCGCGCAGATGAGCCGGCTGATCTCGTTCTTTTTGCAACTCCGGACAAAGTCGGCATGGCTGCCGCCGGCAGGGAGTTGGCCCGAGGCGCGAAGGTCATCGACTATAGCGGCGATTTCCGTTTTACCACGGCCGACGCTTATGCGGATTACGCCACGCGCATCGGCAAGGACCCCGCGCACGCGGCTCCTGAGCTGCTGGGACGCAACGCCTACGGTCTGGCCGAACTGCACCGCGACGCGATCCGCCAAGCCGACATCGTGGGCAATCCCGGCTGCTTCGCGTGCAGTTGCATCCTGGGGCTGGCACCGGCCGTTCGGCATGGCCTGCTCGAACCGGCCAGCATCATCTGCGACTGCAAAACCGGCGTCTCCGGCGCCGGCAAGAAGGTGAACGCCGCATTCCACTACCCGGCCCGCTACGAGCAGATGAACGCCTACAAGCTGGCCGGCCACCAGCACGTCTGCGAAGTCGAGCGTGAGCTGGGCCTGCTCGCCGGCAGTGAGGTCAAGATCACCTTCACCGCCCAGGTCGTGCCGGTCTGCCGCGGCATCCTCTCGACGCTCTACGGCACGCTCAGCCGTCCCATGAGTGAAAAGGATCTGGTGGCGCTTTACCGCGATTTCTTCAAGGACAGCCCCTTCGTGCGCGTCTTCGACAGCCGGGCCGCCATCGGCACGCTCCACGTGCGCGGCACCAATTTCTGCAACCTGGTGGTGAGCGTGGACTGCCGCGTTAACCGCCTGCGCATTGTCGCACACATTGACAACCTGATGAAGGGCCAAGCCGGTTCGGCACTCCAGAACATGAACCTCATGTTCGGGTTGCCCGAGACCGCTGGCCTCAACCGTCCGGGGATCTATCCATGAGCACCTCGAAAAAACCGGCTCCGAAGAAAGCGGACAAAACCGCCGCCCCCGCCCGTCCCGCCGCACCGTCCGCCCCCCACCGGCACCACAAGCCGGGTCTGGGGCGCGGTCTGGGCGCACTGATCAGCCACCCGGCCACAGTCCCGCACCCGACAGCCGCCGCCCCGCTCGCAATGCCGGCGGCGTCGCCCGCACACGCTCCCGACACCGTCATGCCGGCCCCGCCGACGGCCGTGCCTGCCGGCCCGCAGTCGCAAAAGTGGGTGCTCGAAATCCCTGCCGGCGAGATCATGCGATCACCCTGGCAGCCGCGCCAGACCTTTGATGAAGAGGCGTTGCGCGAGCTCGCGGAATCGATCCGCGCCAACGGCGTGATCCAGCCGCTGATCTGCCGCAAGAACGGTGACAACCGCTTCGAGCTGATCGCCGGCGAGCGACGCCTGCGCGCCGCGATCGAGGCCGGCATCGCTAAAGTGCCGATCATCCTCGTGGATGCCGAGGACCGCCGCGCCGCCGAAATGGCGATCATCGAGAACATCCAGCGACAGGACCTGAATGTCATCGAGGAGGCTGAAGGCTATCGCACACTCGCAGAGACCTTCAATCTCACCCAGCAGGAGGTCGCCGACCGTGTCGGCAAGGCGCGCGCCAGCGTTGCCAACGCCCTGCGCCTGCTCGAACTGCCTGACGAGGTCAAACAGCTCGTCGGCAGCGGCCTGCTCTCCACCGGCCACGCCAAAGTGTTGCTGGGACTGACCGACATCACCGAACAGACCCTGCTCGGGCGCAAGTGCGTCACAGAAGAGTTGACCGTCCGCTCTCTGGAAAAGCTGATCCAGCGCCGCAAGGCCGATCTCGATGGAGCAGAGACGCGCCGCCCCGGCAAGCCCGACCTGCCCGAGAGTTACGTGCGCGACCTGACCGACCGCCTGCACAAACACTTCGGTACCGCCGTGCGCCTCACGCCCGGCGTCACGCACGCCAACGGCAAACATACCAAAGGCGTGCTGGAAGTCGACTTCTACGACAACGACGATCTCGACCGCCTCCTGAACCTGTTCGGCATCACGCTGAATTGATCTCGGGATGGGCAAGCGCCGGCTTGTCCCCGGATGAGCGGACGCGCGTTCCTCCCGGCCTGCGGAAAAGTGGAATGTGAAACGCGCGATGCGCAATCGGAAACAAATGAGAAAGTTGCGATGGGTGGGCGGCGTGTTTTTGCTCGCGCTCGTGGGATGCGGCGACAGGCCGCCCGCTGCTGAGCTTGTGCCGGCGCCTTCCGTTCTTTCCTTCACCTCGGCGCATGCGAGCAACGCCTTCGCTTACGTCTCCGGACTTGTTAAAGCATGCACGCCGCGCGACGCAGGCACGCCCGGCGCGGAAAAGGCGGCGCACTGGATCCGCGACCGCCTGGCCGAACACGGCGTCGACGTGCGCATCGATCGCTTCACCGACCCCACGCCGCGCGGGCCGAAACCGTTTTTCAATGTGCTTGCGACCCTCCCCGGCACCGGCGACGGCTGGATCGTCCTGCTCTCGCACTTCGACACGATGAGCGGCATCGGCGAGGGTTTTCAGGGCGCGAACGACAGCGGCTCTTCCACGGGCCTGCTGATCGAGCTGGCCGCGCTTTTGCGCGCGGCGGGCCCGCTGCCCCACAACATCCTCTGCGGCTTCATGGACGGCGAGGAGTGCATGCTCGCCTACAGCGACCGCGACGGCTTCCACGGCAGCCGGCGGCTTGCCCGGCAGATGAAGGCGGAGGGCCGATCCGTCAAGGCCGTGATCCTGATGGACATGGTCGGCGACCGTGACCTCAAACTCACGGTGCCTCGCAACGGTACCGCCGCGTTGCGCCTACTGGCCCTGAAAGCGGCAGAGGCCACCGGCGACCGTGACCGCATCGGCCTGTTCGACGGCATCGTCTACGACGACCACCAGGCCTTTCTTGACCTCGGTTTCCCGGCTGTCAACCTGATCGACTTCGAGTTCGGCAGCGGCTCCGGCTCGAATGATTATTGGCACACTCCGGCGGACACGCTCGACAAAATCTCGGTTGACAGCCTGCTGACGACCGGCCGTATCGTGCTGGAGATGATTAACCGCTTGTAACCCCCCTCGCGGTTCACGAGTATGAGCAAGCAACATGCCTTTTTTTTGACGGCTGACGGACGTGCGTTGTCCGCCACCTGTTTCGTGCCGGACACGGTGCGCGGCGCCGTGCTGTGCGTTCCGCCGCTTGTTGAAGAGCGCAAGGGCGCCCTGCCGGCCTTTGTGCAGACCGCCCGCGCACTGGCGGCGCAGGGCTTCGCCACGCTGCTCGTCGATCTGCGCGGCTGCGGCGACTCCGACGGGGCCTTTGAGGAGCAGGATCCAGAGGGCTTCGAGCGCGATTGCGATGCGGCTTGGTCGTGGCTGGCCGTTCGATTCGCGAACGTCCCGCGCGCGGCGCTCGGGTTGCGCTGCGGCGCGCTGCTGGCGCTGCGTCTGGCGGCGCGCCGTCCCGACATGTCCGCCTGCCTGCTGTGGGCACCGGTCTCCGGATCTGATTTCATCCGCCAACTCCTGCAACGACGCATGGTCAACGACATGGTGGCTTACGGCAAGGCGCGGGAAGGGCGCGCCGACCTGGAAACCCGCCTGCGCGGCGGCGGATGCGTTGACCTCGACGGCTACCCCGTGACCGGCGCGCTGTACGGCTGGCTGCACACGCTGACGCCTCAACCGTGTCCCGCGCCGCTCTGCGTGGGCTCGGGCGGTCACGATCCGCGGACAGCGGAAACGTGCGCGGCCTCAAACGCGGCTACGGCATCGCTGCCCGTGCGCTATCCGCCGTTCTGGAACACCGTGGGACATGTGGACCTCGCCGCGCTGATCACAACCAGCGTCGACTGGCTGTCCGGACACCTCAAAGGCCCGCCCGTCGCCGCGCCGGCTCTTTCGCTTCCCGCTCAGACGGCCGGCTCCGAACTGATCACGCTGCCGACCGCGGACGGCGCGGTGCGCGCCGTTCTGGACCGTCCGTCCGGCACCCCGCGCGCGGGTGCGCTGTTTCTGCACGGCTGGTCGGGCGACCGCACCGGGCCGCACCGGCTCTTCACCCGTTTTGCGCGCCGTCTCGCGGCCCGGGGAGACCTCTGCCTGCGGCCGGACTTCATCGGCCGAGGACTGAGCGACGGCGCGGCGTCGCAGGCATCGATCGCCGGCATGGCCGACGCCGCGCGGGCCGCGCTGGCGGAGCTGCGCGCCCGGCTGCCGGCCGGCGCACCGGTGCGCGTGATCGCCATCTGCTCGGGCTGCAAAGTGGCGGTCACGCTGGCGGCGGACAACCCCGGCATCGACCGCCTGGCGCTCTGGTCCGCCGAATCGATGGGCGACCTGCGCAGCGCGGCCACCGGCCTCCGCAAGACCGGCGCGATGCTGCTCACGTACGCGCGCAAGCTGACACGTCCCGAAACATGGCGAAAGCTCTTGAGCGGCAAGGTCCAGACCGGCATGGTGACCAAGGCACTGGTCAAGCAGGAGACGCGCAGCGCGGCAGAAGCCGCCTGGGAGAACGGCGTGCTCGCGCGCTTCCGCGTGTTCCGCCGGCCGGTCCTCTTTGTATTCGGCGGTTCTGACCCCGACGCGCCGGGCTCGCGCGCCGCGTATGAGCGGTATTGCCGCAAGCACGGCATTCCGTGCCAGACGCACCTGATCGCGCATGCCGGACACAGTTATTACAGCGAGACTTGGACGCGCGAACTCTTTGAACGGACGCAGGAGTGGTTGTCCATCGAGGATTAAGATTACGCCGGTAGAGCGGTCTCGCCGAGACCGCCGCGGACGCCTCGGCGAGGCGTCCCTACCAGAAGCGACCAGCCACGTCACTCCCGCTTGCGGAAGTCGCGCATGGTGCATCCGTGCGCGCGGCGGAAGACGCTGCCGAGATGGCTCTCCGACTCAAACCCGCACTGGCGCGCGATCTCGCCGATCGCCTGATTGGTCTCGCGCAGCAACGTGCAGACCCGCTCCATGCGCACATGACGGATCTCGTCAAGAATCGTGCGGCCGAGCTGCGTGCGGAAACGCTGCTCGGCCAAGCGGCGCGAGGCGCCGACATGCCGCACGACCTCAGGCACGCCGATGCCGGCGCAGGCGTTCACAGCGATAAACTCCAACGCCTTCACCACCACCACGTCGGTGATCTGCGTGGTGTCGGTGGAACGGCGCGCGATCACTTGGGCCGGCCCGTAGGTGATGATGCGCCGGTCGCGTGTCACGCCGCGCATCATGCTGTCAAGGTGCCGGGCCGCTTCATAGCTGGCGCGTTCCGCGTCCAACAGGATGCTCGACATCGCGGGCGCGGTGGTCTCGCACAGGTCGTCATCATTGTCCACGCCCAGCACCGCGATGTCGCGCGGCACGTTGAGCCCGGCCCAGGCACAAGCGTCCATGACCTGCCGGCCCCGGTTGTCCATCGCGGCGAGCAGCGCGACGGGCTTCGGCAGCGCATCCAGCCAGGCACAGAGCCGACGCCGCTCTAAGCCGGCATCCTCCCGTTCGGCCGTCTCCAAGGCCCCGTAGATCCGGCACTCGAAACCCGACTCTCGCACCGCGCGCGCAAACGACTCGCCGCGCCGCACGGACCACATGAAGCCCTGCACCTCGCCGACATAGGCGTAGTGGACAAACCGTCGTTCCAGAAAAAACGCGGCCGCCAGACGGCCCACCGCAGCGGTGTCGCTGCGCACCACGCTGTGGCGGTGAATCGGATGGCCTTTCGGAAGCCGCTGCTCTTCAGGATCCACCAGCACCTGCGGCACCTTGGCACGGGCGGCGGCCTCGACCAGTTCCGGCGTATGCAGCCGGCCGATGATCCCGGTGCACCCCCACTCGTTCATGCGGATCAGTTTCTGCTCGCCCTGTCGCCCCTCGATGAGGTGCAGTCCCCACGGCCCGTGCCGGCGCACGTACTGGAGAATGCCGCGCCGCATGTCGCGGCTGACCTTGACCGACGTCGGCAGCAGAACGGCGACCTGCGGCATGCTTTGGAGAGTGCGAAACATGGGGAGAAGTTAGGAGTTAGGAATTAGGAATTAGGAATTAGGAATTAGGAATTGGGTGGGAGAAGGGAGAAAGGAGGAAGGAGAAAGGAGGCGTTTGGGTTTGACAGTTGAAAAGTGGAAACATGGTGGGGGGAACGGCGGGAGAAGTCAACGCGATTCTGCGCAAAATCGAGACTATTTATTGCGCAAACCGGTCTGGCGTTT
>JAGOBZ010000109.1 GCA_017999015.1 Kiritimatiellia bacterium | reverse complement strand
TCGGCATTCTGCTCACGACCGCGGGCTGGCTCGCGGTGACCTACCTGACGCCGCCTGAAAAGCAGGAGGTGCTGGCGCGTTTCTGCAGCAAGATCCGCGCGGGCGGCCCGGGCTGGCGCAAGGTCGAAGCGGCCTCGGACCTGCCCAAGACGGCCGCGGGGTGGGACGTGCCGACCGGCCTGCTCTGCATGATGGTCGGGTGTCTGGCGGTCTGGACGGCGCTGTTCGGCATCGGGAACCTGCTGTACGGTGCGTCGCTGCTTGGCGGCGTGCTGTGTGCGGTCTCGGTTGCGTCAACGATCTGCCTGATGCGTCTGGCCGGCAAGATCCGTCTGAGCTGACATTACTGACCCAGCGTGCGGCGGAACTGCCGCATGGTCTGGCCGGTGTACTGCTTGAAGACGCGCTTGGCGTGCATTTCGGTCTGAAAGCCGCACTGCACGCTGATCTGGCCGATGGGCAGGGCGGTTTCGAGAAGAAACGTCTTGAGACGCGCGAGGCGCGTCTGGCGGATCTCGTCAAGGATCGAGTGCCCGGTGAATTTGCGGAACAGCATCTCGGCCATGCGCCGCGACACCCCCATGTGACCGGCGATATCAGGCACGCCGATGTTCGCGCCGGAGTTCAGGCGGATAAACTCGATCCCCTTCAGAAAGCGCCTGTCAAACAGGTGGCTCGGGCGGCTGGATTCGCGCGCGACGATTTGCTTGACCCCGTAAAAAAGGGTCTGAGGGGTGCGCAGGGTGCGTCGCATGAGCTGTTCCAGCAGATGCGCGGCTTCGTAGCCGCCCGCCTCGAAATCGGGTTGGATGCTGGAGAGGGTGGGCGTGGTGTTTTCGCACAAGATCTCTTCGTTGTCGACACCGAGCAGGGCAAGGTCACCGGGCACGTCCAGCCCCGCGAGTTGGCAGGTCTCAAGCACCTGCCGGGCGCGGCGGTCGTGCGCGGCCAGAATGGCGACCGGTTTGGGCAGCGCGAGCAGCCAGCGGGCCAGTCGCTGCTGGTCGACAGTCCAGTCGCAGCGCTCCAGTTTGGAGACCGTGCCGTACAGCTCGCAGGCATGGCCGGCCTGTTTCAAGCGCTCGCTGAAGGCTTGATAGCGCAGCGTGGACCAATCCCACTCTTCGGCGTCGGCCACATAGGCGAAGTGGGCGAAGCCGCGTTTGAGGAAAAATTCCGCACCCGCGTGTCCGATGGCGGCGGAGTCGCTGGTGACGAAAGAGGCGTGCGGCAAACGCTCCGCATACAGCAGGCGCGAGTCCATCACGACGGTCGGCAGGGCGGCGTCGGCGACCGTCCGGATGGAGTCGGGCATGCGCGCCACGATCACGCCGGTCGCGCCCCAGGCGCGCGGATCGCCGAGCTTTTGCTCGCCGATGCGGTTTTCCAGCAGGTGGATGGTCCAGGGGGTGTGGAGGCGGACATAGCGCAGGATACCTTGCAGCTTGTCGCGCCCCGCCTTTTCATTGGTTGCCAGGAACAGAACCACCTTGGGTGTTTTTTGGAGCAGGCCTTTCATCAGTCTTTACGGAGGTTACGGGTTGACTGTAGCATAGGTGTGCGGCTTCATCAAGGTAATCGGGGGTGCGATTCAACTTTGTTGAATCCGCTCTTGAAGGAGGAGTTAGGATTTAGGAGTTAGGAGTTTTAATACCTTGGAGACAAGGAGGTTAAAAGATTCAAAAAGGGGGTTTACTTGTATCCTCATGATGAAGACACAAATTCCCGCGCCCAGAGCGAGACTGGCTAGCAGCTCAAACTCAATGGAACGCCCTGCTTTTGTGGGGTGGTTTCGCATTCAATTCCTAAATCCTAACTCCTCATTCCTCCTTGGGGGCGATTCAGTTTCGACTAAACTGAATCGTACCCCCCGGGCTTTTCAACATTGCGGCTTTTCCCTTGGCCGTTAATTTGGCACACTCTCCCTGACATGTTAGGCGGACTTCAGATTGGTTTCAATGATGTGATGCAGATCCTGATTCTCTATGTCGGGATCTACGCCCTCATCCGTTTCGTGAGGGGCACGCGCAATGCTCAGGTTTTGCTGGGGTTTTGCCTGCTGGTGGTCTCCCTGTTGCTGTTCACGTATCTGTTCCGTTTTGACGTGTTGGCCAGGGTGGTTTATTTTCTGTTGATTTATTTGGCGCTGAGCATGGTGGTGGTGTTCCAGCAGGAGATTCGGCGAATGCTCGCATTGGTGGGCGGGCAACGTCTGTTCGGTCGGCCATATATTTTGCGTGAGCCCGCGGCGCCGGAAAAGCTCTGTCAAGCGGTCGCTTATCTGGCGCGGGCGCGTATCGGTGCGCTGGTCGCGGTCGAACGGGGCATCTCGCTGTGCAGCTACGAGGATTCCGGGGTGAAACTGAACGCGCTGGTCAGCCACGAATTGCTGGTCTCCGTCTTCACGCCGCCGCTGCCTTTGCATGACGGCGGAATCATTCTGAGGGACGGGCGCATTGCGGCCGCGCACTGTCTTTTCCCGGTTTCAAACCAAGGGGAACTGGCGACCTCCGGGATGCGTCACCGCGCGGCAGTGGGACTGAGTGAAGAGACTGACGCGGTGGTCGTGGTGGTCTCCGAGGAGACCGGCAGGATATCCGTCGCGCACAATGGGCGTTTGCACCGTTACAGCGACGAGAAAGTCGAAAAGGTTTTGTTGCGCTGGTTAAAGAAAGCGATGCCGCATGAGACCCGCAGCCCGTTGACGCTTACCGACTGGCTGATGACGCATGTCGCAAAGTTGCTGAAGGCCCGTTGGGACGTCGGAAAGGAGACGCCATGACGCGCGAACAGGGGCTGGCCGTTCTCAAGATCATGTTTGTCAAGAACGGCTACTGGAAGCTGCTTTCGTTGATCATCGCGGTGTTGATCCATTTCTCCATCCGCTCGGAGATCAGCCATTTGCGCGTCGTGACGATTCCGGTCGAGACCGATTTCGATGCCGCCAGCATGGGGGCCGCGATCGAGTCGGTTGAGCCGCGTGCGGTGCAGATCACCTTGCGGGGTTCCTATTCCGAGGTCAACAAGCTCGATAGCGCCCAGATGAGCTGCGTGGTAAGGCCCAAACAGAAGACCAGTTCGCTGCTTGACACGGTGGCGGTGAAAATCCGTTCCACGAACCTGCGCGGTGTGCGCGGCGTTCGCGTCGTGGCGATTGATCCGAATGTGGCGGTCGTCAAATTTGATGTACCGATGACGTTGAATGTGGCAGTCGCGCCGCCAGTGGTCCAAGGCAAAGCGCGTGGACGCGTGCAACTCGTCTATGATCAGACTAACGCCGTCGTGAAAGGTTCACGCCGGGTGTTGAGTCCGCTGAATGTCGAGACTGTCCGGGTCCAGACCGACGCGATCGACGTCGAGGGGCGTTCGCAATCATTCGCCACGCGCGTGCGGCTCTATCCGCCGGGCGAGGCGGTGAACGCGGTGGTGGAGCCTTCCGACATGGTGGTCAACGTGCTGATCATCAGCGAAAAGGCGACGGTCCGGCTGGAGCGCGTGCCGGTCGTTGTGGTGCAGCCGCCGGGCGACGCCAACCGCTGGCTGGCCGAGCCCGCTTGGGTCGATATCGAAGTGACCGGACGTTCCGAGGTGATCAAGGCGATCACCTTCGGGCAGCTCATCGCCTCGGTGAACGGCACGATCCCGGTGGCCACGCTTTCGGCGACCAACGACGTGCCGGTGACCGTGCATGTGCAGCAGGGGATCGCCGTGGACGAGGTCAAGGCCTTGCCGCCCGCGATCCGTTTGATTCCAGTCCCTGCCGGGCCGGCCTTGCCGCCGTCCGGGGAGCGTTAAGTTGTTTTATCATGGATGCCAAAAGCAAAGATTCCGGGAGTGACAGGCTCGAGCTGGAGCGCAGGCGTTATCGGCGCGTCATCGGCGTGCTGCTCTTCCCGATCATTTTATTTCCCTTGCTCAGTCTTGTGACCTACAACTGGCGCGATATCGCGTGGCTGAATGCGCCGCCGCTCTCGCCGCCGGCCAACCTGATCGGACTGGTAGGGGCATGGTCGGCTTTTATCGGGTACAGCGTCATGGGGCTGACGGTTTGGGTCGTGCCCTTCTTTGCGTTGGTCTTCAGCGGGCTGTTGCTGTATGGCCGGATTGTGCGCGTGGGGCGGCGTGTCTTCTGGATGCTGCTGTTTGTCGTGGCGCTTTGCTGTTTGGTGCAACTGGGCAGCGCAACACTTTTTGAGGGTGCGCTGGATCGTCTCAATATGAAGCCCAATGCCGGCGGCATGATCGGCTACTGGCTGATGACCCGCCTTTTGGCGCGTTGGTTCAGTCCGGTGGGTGGCGGCATGCTGATGGCCAGCATCATGCTCTTCGCCTTGCTGATGGCTGTCGGGCTGCGGACACTCTTTGACGGGCTCGGGCGTTTGACCGGATGGTGGGAGTCGCGGCAGGCTGCGGTGGACACGGAGGAGGCCGGTCCGGGTGACGGGCTGACCCCGCGCGAGCGCGAGCGCCAGAAACGGTTGTCGATCAAGGAGGCCGCGCGCAAGGCCAAGGA
Organism: Kiritimatiellia bacterium; assembly: GCA_017999015.1. GTDB lineage: Bacteria > Verrucomicrobiota > Kiritimatiellia > RFP12 > UBA1067 > DUPH01. Next base: position 4,639 of record JAGOBZ010000109.1, on the reverse strand, counting down.
AGAGGCGCGGCTGGCGCGCGCGGCTGAACGGGAGCGGGTGCAGGCCGAACGCGCGGAGGAACGCAAGCGTAAAGAGGAGGCGCATGCCGCACTGGCGCGACAGCGCGAAGAGGCACGCGCTTTGTCCAGAGAACCGCGGCTCGGGGAAAGCCCTGCCGCCGAACGGTTGCGCCAACGCATCGAGGCGGCCAAGCAGGCCGCCGCCGCTGAACGCGAGCGCCAACGCGCGCTCGCCGCGCAACCGGCTGCCGCGCAGCCGGTCGCAGAACCTGCGCCGGCCGCCTCATTGGCTGCCGTGCCGGCAGCCGCGAAACCCGCCGTCGCCGCCCGTCCGACAGTGGCGAGCGTGCCGCCTCCGCCGCCGCCCGAAGCGTATCCTTTGCCTCCGGTTTCACTGCTGAATCCGATTCCCAAGGGGTCGGCTGACCACGGCGACATCGACAAAACCGCCGACATTTTGGTCGAGACGCTGCGCCAGTTCAGTGTGCCGGTTGAGGTCGTCGGCACGACGCCCGGGCCGGTTGTCACGCAGTACGAGTTGCGGCCGGCACCGAACATCAAAGTAGAAAAAATCGCCAACCTGACCGCCAACTTGCAGATGGCGCTTGAGGCACGCAGCCTGCGCGTGCTGGCGCCGATCCCCGGCAAAAACGCGGTGGGCGTCGAAATCCCCAACCGGCGCGCCTGTCCGGTGACCTTCCGCGAAATCGTGGAGGGCGAGGCGTGGCACCGCAGCACCTGCGAGATCCCGCTGGCGCTGGGCAAGGACGTGGCCGGCAACGACCTGATCTATGACCTCGCCAAAGCGCCGCACCTGCTGGTGGCCGGTGCCACAGGCTCGGGTAAGAGCGTCTGCCTGAACGCGATCCTGAACGGCTTTTTGATGAGTCGCACGCCTGAGCAACTGCGTTTGATCTTGGTCGATCCCAAACGCGTGGAGTTCACCTGTTATAACGACCTGCCGCACCTGCTGGTGCCGGTGATCAACGATCCCAAAAAAGTAGCCTTCGGCCTGCGCTGGGCGATCATGGAGATGGAGAAACGTTACAGGCTCTTCCAGAAGGTCGGCTGCCGTAACATCGTGGCTTTCAACAACCGCCAGGTCGTGAAGCAGGAGGAGTTGTTCGGCGATGAAGGCCCCGCCGACGCGGGGCCGGACGACACCCCCGAGCGCCTGCCGTACATCGTGATCGTCGTCGACGAGGTGGCCGACATCATGGCGGCGGTGGGCAAGGAGGTCGAGCCGGCCATCAGCCGTCTCACCTCGCTCTCGCGCGCGGTCGGCATCCACCTGATTCTGGCGACACAGCGGCCGTCGGTGGATGTCATTACAGGCACCATCAAAGCCAATGTGCCCGGACGCATCGCTTTCAAAGTCTCGCAATCCAATGACAGCCGAACCATCCTCGATAATCCTGGGGCCGAGGAGCTGATCGGCAAAGGTGACATGCTTTTCTTGCGCGAAGGCTCGCAGCTCATGCGCGCGCAGGGCGCGTGGGTCAGCGACGAGGAGATCGGACGCGTCGTCGATTTCGTCAAGGCGCATTGCCGGCCTTGTTACGATCAGGCGCTGATCGGACGGCTCGACAAGATCAAGGAGATCGATCCTGATGACGCCATGTCTGACGAGACTGAAGAGGACAGTGCGGACGAGCCCGGCGCGGAGGCTGGGGGCGGCGGCGACGATGAGGACACTCTGATGCCCAACGCGCTGGAAGTGATCCGCATGACGCGCCGTGCGTCGACGACGATGCTGCAACGCCGCCTGGGTATCGGCTACACGCGCGCCGCGCGATTGATGGACAAGCTGGAGGAACGCGGGATTGTCGGACCGCAGGTCGGCTCCGGCACGCGTGAGATCCTGGTTGACTTGGATCATGAAATCCCTTCCAATACTCCCTTTGCGGATCAAGCTGCCGCGGCGGCCGATGATGCGGCGGCAGGGGAGGGCAGCCCGGATGATCCGGTGTAACGTAACGGTGAGGTGAGCGATGGCATTTGGTGAGATCTTGCGCAACGCGCGCGTGCAAAAGGGGCTGACGCCGTCGGATGTGGCCGAAAGCACGCATATGCTGGTGCAGGTGGTCGAGGGACTTGAGAAGGAGGATTTCCGCCGCATCGCCGCGCCGATCTACGGCCGAGGTTTCGTCAAGCTGTATGCCGAATTGCTGGAGCTTGACCCCGAACCGCTGGTCAACGATTTCATGAATCTCTACAGCGGGGCGCGCGCACCGACCGTGTTGACAAAGAACGTCACGCCGGCCGCCGAACCCGCTGCGGTGCCCGTACCGCAGCCGTCGGCGCACACCGTAAGTGAGCCGGCGGCGGTCGTCCGCGCACCGCTGCGCCAGCCGGTGCAGCCGCGTCCCGCGGTGCGCTCCGTAGCGATGCCGGATGATGCCGAACGCCCGGAAGCTCCCCCGCCGGAAGGGGCGGAGCTGCGCGTGGCGGATGAGCCGTCAGGCGCAGCGCCGGTGCCGCCGCGCGTGCGCGTGACTCCGCCGCCAGAGGCCGAGCGCGCGCCTGATACCAAAAAAGATTTCCGGCCGGCGCTGGTGGTCGAGCCGGAGTTGGCGTATGACGAGACTGATGATCTGGATCTCTTCCGCGCGGCTTCTGGCACCTCTCAACCGGATCGCGATGAGACGCCCGAACCCTTGGCCGAAACGGAGCACGCGCATACCGAAACCAGGGGGTCTGTGGCGCGCAAGGGCAAACTGCCGATTTTCCAGATCGGCGGCAGGATGGACCGCGACGATCTGCCCGCACTGGAGGATGAAGAGGTGCACGCACGCCGCCATGCGCGTATGGAAACGTTTCTGGACGGGATTTCCCGGCTCAAAGACGGGGTTGAACGCAGGCTGCCGCTTTTGCGCGTGCCTCGGCAGGCGTGGGTGTTTGGCGGCCTCGGGGTGCTGATGATCGTGCTGATGGCGGCCGGCATCACGCTGCTGTTCAAACTCACCGGCGCCGATGTCAGGACCGATCCTGCTGGCCGCTTCGAGCGGGCCGCCCCGCCGCCGATGTATGTGGATTGAGCAGGCCGAAAAGCACCGGGTCCTTCTGCCTGACCTCATCCGGTGTCAGGCCGTCCAGTTCGTGCGGAAAGACGATCCATTGATCGGTCTCGCGCACGTAGTAGTCGGGTTTCAGGGCGGTCTGGTTGGCGTTGGGTTTCCAGTACACGGTGGCGATCCGGGCTTCGACGCCGCAGGGCCGCAGGCGCTCGAAAACCGCGCCCGCGGTGCCGCCGGTGTCGAAGACGTCATCGATCACCAGCACACGCGAGCCGGCCTGGAGCGAAAGAAAAATGCTGTCCGCGTTTTCAAAAGTGACCGTGTGTTCACGCGCCTGAATGCCGGTGTAAGACTGGCACTTCAGCACGCGGTGGCGCGGCCGCAGGCCGTGGTAGTAGAGAAACTCGTGAATGCTCACGCCGACCGGCGCACCGCCACGCCAGAGCACGATCAAATCATCGGGCAGCCAGCCGGAGTCAAGGATCATGCGCGCCAACCGGAAGCTGTCGCGCAGGTAGTCGTTCGCTGAGACGTACACTTTGTCGGACATGCCGATCTCCTTATGCGGCACCGCGTGCCGTTCAGGGCCGCAGCAGGTTGACGTACAGGCCGAGGAGCGTCTCTCCCCAAAAAAGCCAGATGGCGGCGGCCAGCGAGAGGTACGGGCCGAAGGGAATGCGGCTCTGCAGCCTGACCCCCCCAAAGGCGATCAGCAGGAGCCCGGCAACGCTGCCGAGCAACGACGAGGCGAAAATCGTAAAGAGCACAGCCTTCCATCCCAGAAAGGCGCCGATCGCGCCCATCAGCTTCACGTCGCCGAAACCCATGGCTTCCTTCTTGAAGGCGCGCGTACCGATCCATCCGACCGCGTACAGCAGGCTGAAACCGACGAACAGACCAATACCCGAACTGCGCAGGCCCTGCCACCAGAGGGTCTGGCCGTGCAGGGCCGGGACCAGAGCGCTCAACAGGGGGCCTGCCGCCATGCCGCCGACCGTGACAGAATCCGGGATGATGAAGTGTTCAAAGTCCACGAACGTCCCGAGCACCAGACCCGCGAGAAAGAGCCAGTAGACCGGGATGATCAAAGGCTGCGAGATCGGCGGCATGTGCATCGCGGCCGGCGCAGCCCATTTCATGAAGACCGCCAAAAAGAGCATGCCGGTCAACAACTCCACCAAAGTGTAGCGGAAGGCGATCGGCCCCTTGCAGGCGGCACACCGGCCGCGCAGGCAGAGCCAGCTCAATACCGGGATGTTGAGATACCACGGAATCAGCGTGTTGCAATGAGGACAGTGCGAACGCGGCGCGATCACCGACTCGTCGCGCGGGATACGGTGGATGCAGACGTTCAGGAAGCTGCCGACACAGGCTCCGAACAGGGTGGCAAAACCGGCGGCGAGAAACTGGAAGAAGAGAAGGTCTGAGTTGCTCATAAGAAAAACAGTCGATTAAGTTTTGGCCATCATATCTCAACCTGGGACCCGAGGGCAAGCGGACGCTTGCCCTCCCGCAGGGCCGACGCATCTTAAATTTGACTCATTACGTCAGAACTCCGTTTGTGGGGACGATTAAGATTATGATTATGATTAAGATTAGGACTGGTGGCCGGGCATCTTCAT
>JAGOBZ010000108.1 GCA_017999015.1 Kiritimatiellia bacterium | reverse complement strand
GATGTGAACATGGCACACTCACTTTTAAAATCGTCCCCTGCGCAAATCGTCAGGGTTCATCAAGAATCGGCAATTGCGCCGAGCCGAGATCGAAACCGAACGTGCGGCTCTTCAGCGACAACACAGGCGGCGCCTGCAAGCGTTTGGCGCGCGCCAAACCGTTGTAGAGCCGCCACATGCGCGTCAGATCGCCGCGGAATGATGCCTCGTCCGGAAAGAGCGCGCGCAGGTCGCCCGGATATCCGGTGATTTCACCGACCGTGCCCGCAGCATATCCGAGCGCCAGTTCATCGACCGTCGCAGGCACCGGCCGCTCTGTCCAAGCGGCGAACAACCGGTCATGCCAAGCATAGACTAGCGGATCGCCCTTCCCTTCGTCCACATTCTGCGCCGGACTCAGTTCCGCGGAAGGCACGATCGTGATCGAGCCTTGAGGAATCATCTCGCTGCCGAACACCTCGTCGTTGTAGCAACGCGCAAGCTCCCAAATCTCACGTTTCCACAGATCCGCCAGCGCTGCGAAGAAGCCGGCGATATCGCCGTACATCGTACCGTAACCGACGGTGCATTCCGATTTGTTGGCGTTGCAGGTAAAGACCCCGCCGAACGCGCTGGCCAGCGCCGCGAGCACGCGTCCAGACCGGTCGCGCGCCTGCACGTTCTCGACGGCGAAATCCGAAAGCGCCAACGCGCGCTTCCCGCCGCCGGGCCGTTCGCAGACGCAGCCGTCAATCTGCCGCCGCGTCAGATCCACGCTCTCCTGGATCGGGACCTCAGTGTAGTAGCAGCCCAAATTGGCGGCTAGGCGACGGGCATGGCCGATCGTGGTGCCGGAATTGTGGCGGCTAGGCATATTCGCCAGCAACAGATTTTCAGGCCCCGCAACTCGGCTGTACAGCGCGGCGGTCAGCGCGGAATCGATGCCCCCGGAAGCGCCCACCACAACCCGGCTCAAACCCAGCCGCCCGAGTTGCAGGCGGCAGGCGCACTCCAGCGCGTCAATCACCACGCGCGACGCGGCATGGTCTGCTTGCGCGACAGCTCCGTCGCGAGACGGCATCTTAAGATCCAACGCCGCCTCGCGCAGCAACGGCGCTTGCAGCGCACGTCCGTCCGGCCACCGCGCCTGCGTTCCGCCCGCCAGCACGAACAGCGTCTTGCCGGCATCGGCCACGCCGGTGCCGCAGCAACATGCGGCAGGCACGCCGTCTGACACCGGCGCACCGCATAGCGGGCGGTCGCGCGTATACGGCCGCGTATCCAGACACAGCAACATTTCGGTGCCTTGCCGCATCGCATCGCCACAGTTCGGAAGCGCCTGGCCGCACCACGCCACAACCTTCATCCCGTTCAGCGTGAAGGGCGCGAAAAGCGCGGGCAGCGCCACGCCCTCCATCGCAGCCACAGCGCCGGCGCACAGAAAGCCCGACGCGCCGTCAAGGCGGTTCTGAGGCGAGAGAAGCTTGGGCACAAACGGCAGCGGCGATCCCGCCGGCGTCACGCGCCGACCGCCTTCGGCCGCCACCGCAGCTCCGACCAACCGCCCGCGGTAAGAGACCACCGTTCCCAACACCACCGCCAGCCCCTGCGAGGCCTCAACAATGCGCGAAAGACCACGCTCGCACGCCCGCAGGCAGGAGCCGTCGAGCCATTCAGGGCCAGCCAGGAATCCGCTCAGCGCCCATTCGGGGAAGACAGCCACACGAATGCCGTCTGCCCGCGCACGCACCAACGAGGCCAGGATACTCTCCGTGTTCGCGTCGGGATCACCCTGACGGATCAGCATCTGGTGCAGACGCACACGACCCTGGGTTAGGACATCCATAATCCTGTAATCATGGCTAGAAAACCGTCGTTTAGGGCGTTTAACGCTGAACGCGGGCGTTACCCTTCCAGACGCTCCACACTTGCTCCTCATCCGCTGGCAAGGCATAGTCCACCAGCATCGTAGTAGCCAGCGCGCCGGTCGCCCAACCGAACTGGATCCACTTCTCCGGCGCCCACCCCTTGAGGATGGCGTAGAGCATGCCGCCGACAAACCCGTCGCCGCCGCCGATACGGTCCAAGACCGCGATCGGCCGCGGCTCCACCACATGCCACGCCGCGCCGACCGCCATCAGCGCGCCCCAGTGATGGGCGTTGGCATGGTCGACCTCACGCAGCGTCGTACCGTAGACCTGCGCGTTGGGGAAGGCTTTTTTGACCGTCTCGATCATGCCCTTGAACCCGTCGATTTTTGCCGCGATATCCTTGCCGCCCGCTTCCGGCCCCTTCACGCCGAGGCAAAGCTGGAAATCTTCCTCATTGCCCACGAGGATATCCGACACGCTGGCGATCTCTTTGAAGATCGCAGAGAGTTCCTGCTCGCGTCCCTTCCAGAATGAAGCGCGATAGTTGAGGTCGAACGAAATTTTGGTCCCGTACTTCTTGGCGGCGCGCGCCAGTTCTAGGCAGAACGCGCTGGTCTCGGGCGAAAGCGCGCCGATCAGGCCGGACAGGTGGACGATCTGCACGCCCTCCTGGCCGAAGATACGGTCCAAATCGAAATCCTTGACGTTGAGAGTGCGCCCCACCTCGCCGGCGCGGTCATTCCAGACACGCGGGCCGCGCGCACCCAGTCCGCTGTCGGCGATGTTGATCTGGTGACGGTAGCCCCACGGCCCCCCCTGCTCGACTTCAACGCCTTCGAAATCCATGTGGCGGCTGCGCAGATTGTCCTTGATGAGTTGGGCGATCGGGCTGCCCTTCACAAAGGTGGTCAGAACCTTGACCGGCATGCCAAGATAGGCCGCCACACTGGCGACGTTGGTTTCGGCGCTGGTCGCCTGCATCATAAAGCTCCCGCCCAGGTGCACCGGCTGTCCATTGGCCGGGGTGATGCGGATACCCATGCTGGTGGGAACCAACAGCGCAACCTTGCAATTCTTTTTCAACTCAAGCGTCATGACCCTCTCCATCCTTCAAAAAACCATCTCACTGGCAGCCGATCAACTTCCATACCGACTTAAGCATGGACGAGGCGAACGGTAACACACCCCCTTCTGCAAAGTCAAGAATTGCACTTGCTTAGAATGACAAAAAAACATAAAGTGTCACTGTGTTAAAGGTATAAAAATGATTCTAACCGCAATCTGTTGACCCACAGAAAGAGGCTTATGATGTCACCACGCCGTGTCTCCGCACTGATTATGCTGGCCACGTTCGTATGCTCAACATCCACTCTCGCCGCAGGGTTCGGGCTATATGAGGCCAGCGCGCGCGGTAACGCCATGGGGGGCGCACTGGTCGGCGACACCGGCGACGCCTCGGCCAACTATTTCAATCCGGCGAACATGACAGACCTCAGCGGCACGCATACGCTGCTCGGTGCGACCGCGATTCACCCGATGCTGGACATCACCGCCAACGGCGAGAAAAACAACCTCGACTCGGGCTGGTTCGCGCCGCCCCACGCATATGTCACCCACCAGCTTGCCGATGACTGGTTCCTCGGCTTCGGCCTCTACACGGAATACGGCCTGGGCACGAAGTACGACAGTGACTGGAACCTGAAGTGGAGCAGCACAGAAACCACGTTGGAAACAATGACCCTCAATCCCAACGTCGCCTACAAGGTTAATGACCGACTTTCGCTCGCCGCCGGCCTGCGTGCGATGTACCTGGACTTTGACCACCGCAAGACCCCGTATGACAACGACACGATCGGCGCGCTGCCGCCCCCCTACCCGCCGCTGCCGGTGATCGGCAGCATGCGGACCCGCGTCAAGGGCGACTCCTGGGGTTACGGCTACAATCTCGGCGTGTCTTACAAAATAACGGACACCCTGGATGCCGGCTTTGTCTACCGCTCGCGCGTGCGCCACACTGTGAAGGGCGACTTTGAGGTCGACAGCTCGGCGCACACCGCAGCGCCCGTCGCCATCCCCAACCCCCTGCCGTACAGTCATTCATCGGCGCGCGGCGAGATCGAACTGCCACCTTCCTGGACCGCCGGTCTCAACTATCGTCCTGTCGAACGCCTCAACATCGGCCTTGCGGCGATCTACACCGAATGGAGCACCTACGACGATTTGACGATGACCTTCGGCCCCACGCTCGGTAACCACGCCAAGCTGCCGCGCTCCTCGGAACAGAAAAACTGGAAGGACGTCTGGCGCCTCGGCTTGGGTGCCGAATACCTGCTCACGGAGCGCTGGTCGGTGCAGGGCGGCTACGTGTACGACACGGACCCCATCAACCGCAGCCACACCGACACCATGCTCCCGCCCGGCGACCGCCACATCTTCAGCACCGGCGTCGGCTACGCGATCGACACCTGGACGCTCAACGCCAGCTACGGCCTCATCATGATGCAGAGCTGCTCACGCAGCGTCAGCAACGGCACCAAGCGCATGAGCGTCGATTTCGACGACGGCTTCTGCCACCTGCTCGCCCTCTCGGTCGGCAAGCGTTTCTAACCCCGCCCTGCCGGGCGGATGGTTTCTGGTTCCTGGTTTCTGGTTTCTGGTTGAGCGTTTTACGCGGCACAATTCACTGTTCGCTATTCGCTTCCCATGAGCGCGCGCGCCGCCCAGAAGATGAACAGGCCGCACACCGCCAGCTTGAGGACGGTGCCTGCCAAGAACCCCAGGAATGAGCCGATTCCGGCCTTCAGGGCGGCCTGTCCGTTCCTTCCGCCCAGCAGTTCGCCGCACACCGCACCCAGAAAAGAGCCCGCGACAAATCCGAGCGGAGGGAAGAAAACAAGGCCGGCCAGCGACCCCAACACGCAGCCCCAGACGCCCCGGCGCGTCCCGCCCCAGCGTCGTGTGCCCACCGCCGGCACCACAGTGTCCGCCACCTGCACCGCGACCATCAGCGCCAGCCCGAATGCCAGCGTACGCGCGCTGAATGCCACCCGCGTTGTCAGGTGGAGCGCCAACAGTCCGGCATACGCCAGCGGCGGCCCCGGCAGCGCCGGCAACAGGCAGCCTGCCAGGCCGAGCAGCATGAGAAACACGCCCAGAGCGATCAGCAACCCATCCGTCATTGCGCCGCCCTCCTGTCAGTCTATGCGGAAGCCCAGTCCGGCGATCTTCGTCAGCAGCGCGTCGGACGCATGCGCCACCTGGACACGCGTTGAAGCGAACTCGCGCCGCATCGGATAGCGGCTGCGCTGCGCGTCAAACGCCGCAGCCCGAGCCGTCTCGTCAGCCACGCACGAGGCCGCGAGACGCCGTGAATCGGCCTCGATGTCATACACGGCCAGCACCAGTTCGCGCAGCACCTCTTCGTCGTTTCGGCCGGCCGCATCACCCCGCCACAGCGGCAGCGGCGGTTCTGGCAGCGCGAACGGATAAACGGCGGACACGCCGAGAAAGTCGCAGGCGCGCCGGTACACGATGGCCGTGCCGTTCACCTTGCCTTCGTACGCATGCCCCGCGATGTGCGGGGTCGACAGCACGGCGCGCGTCAGCAGGTCCGGGCGGTAGGCCGGCTCGCCCTCCCAGCAGTCGATCACAACCTGCGACAGGCGGCCGCCGTCCAAAGCCGACAGCAACGCATCAGTCTCGACCACCGGACCGCGCGCTGCGTTGATAAGGATCGCGCCAGGGCGCAGGCGGGCGAGCCGCGCCGCGTCCAGCAGATGATAGGTGGCGTCCGGCCCCTGGCGCGTGAGCGGCACGTGGCAGGTGATGATGTCCGACTCTTCCAGCACGCGCTCTAGCGGGACGAACGCGGCGGCCTCGGCATCAGCCGCATCGCGTTGGCGCGGCGGATCGTTGGCCAGCACGCGCAGCCCGAGCGCTCGCGCATGCGCGCACACCCGGCGCCCCACGTTCCCCACGCCGATGACCCCCAGCGTGCGGCCTTCGAGCGTCAGGCCGGTCCGGCCGCCCAGCCAGAGCAGAGCCGCCGTGACATAGGTCGCGACACTCTCCGCATTGCAGCCCGGCGCACCGGTCCAGACGATGCCGCGCGACGTCAGGTAGGGAATATCGATATGGTCGGTCCCGATCACGCCCGACCCGTAGAAACGCACCGCACTGCCGTCAAGCAGCTCGGCGTTGATCCGCGTGGTCGAGCGCGTGACCAAAAGTTCGGCATCGCGCACGTCATCGGCCGCGATCTGGCGACCGTCCTTGAGCAACACATCACCCAGCGTGCCGAACGCCTCCGCCGCAAAGGGCATATTTTTGTCGCACACGATTTTCATAGCGGCACTCCGAAGACCTCGGCCCTAAAAAAAACTCATGCTGGTCTTTTTGAACTCCTTGACTGAGAGCAGCAACTGTCCGCCCGACAGGCCAACCTCGCGCGTCAGACGTTCGTAAAGCCGCTGCGTCTCCAGCCACTCCGGCGTGTGGATCATGGCATAGAGCCGGAAGGGGAAAACATCCATGCGCGGCCTTTCGTAACAGTGGGTGACCTCCGGAAAGGCCGCGATCCGGCGTCCGGCCGCCTGCAAAGCCTCTTCCGGCATGTCCCAGCAACACATGCCATTCGCTTTAAAACCGATCTCGCGGTGACGCAGCAGCAGCCCGAAACGACGCAACACGCCGGACGCCTGCCAAGCACGGAGCTGTTCGAGAAGGTCACCCTCCGTCATACCGAGCCGTTCCGCAGCGTCCCTGAACACACGCTCGCTGACCGGCACATCCCCCTCCAGCGCGCGCACAATCGCGCGTTCCGCTTCGTTCAGCGCGGCGACGCAGGAAGGCTCGTGCGCCAGCGGCGGACGCGGCTCCACCCGCTCGTCACGGTCGCGCGTACGGACATCAAAGACCACGTCGATCTTAAATCGACGCGTGGCCGGCAGTTCATGGATGCCATACGGCTGACATGCGGCACGTAACCGCTGCAGTTCCTCAGCAAAAGTCGCACTGGGCGCGGCCAGCGTGAACCACAGGTTCGGCCAGCTCCGGTCACCCGGGCCACCCGGAAGATCGCGCGGCAGCGACTCTGGCCAGTCGCGCTCATAGGCGTGGGTCACGCCGCGCACAACCGCCACCTTCTCCGCGACCTCCGCCAGCCGGGCCCGCGGCACGGTCATGGCGCACAGCGCGCTACGGTAGCCCAGGCGACGCGCGTCGAAAACCGCTCCGAAGCGGCGCGCCTCGCCCGACGCCAGCAATCGCCGCACCAATGCCAGCACCGCCGCCTCAGAAAGCCCGCACGCCGCCCCCGTCTCCGCAAACGTCCGTTCCGTCAGCGCGACACCGCGCTGGAGCGCCACCAGCGCCGCAGCCTCCTGCTCATTGAAATCAAACATCATCACTCCCCAAGTCAGATCGAAATGTGTTCTATTATAGCAAAAAGAAGGGGGGGTGTCCAAAGCCGCCGATCACATCGCCACCTGCCACCAAACGCCACCAAACGATTACAAGATCGGCCTTGCCCCTCTTGCCTAGACCTGCGATAGTACGGGCTGCTCTCTGTTTCATGCCCATGCGCGTAGGCATGGGGCGGCAGAGCGTCATCAAACAGGCTGCAACCATGCTGTTATCCCAAAACTCGTACTCTCCTGTCCGTGTTCTCGGCATCGACACCTCGTTGCGTTCCACCGGCGTGGGCATCTTGGATGCGGCTGGGTCGCGCCTGGTGCCTGTCTATTTCGGCACCGTGAAGAATCCGGCGGGCCGACCTTTATCAGCCTGCCTCCTGAATCTGCAAGATGACATCGAAAAACTGATTCGGGAGCATGAACCGCAGGCAGTCGCCATCGAAGGTATTTTTTATGCAAAGAACGTAAAGACCATGCTGATTCTTTCCCATGCGCGCGGCGCGATCATCGCGCAATGTGCCCGTATGGGCATCCCGGTTTACGAATACGAACCGCGCCGCGTCAAACTGGCGGTCGCCGGCACCGGCGGTGCGCAAAAAGAGCAAGTTCAGAAGATGGTCAAGACTTTGCTCAATCTCCCCGAAGTGCCGCAGAACGACGCCGCCGATGCCCTCGCGCTGGCGATCACGCACCTGCACAATCGGTCGCCGCTCGCCGCTCTTGCGGCCACACCGGTCTAACCGTTAGCGGACAGGGAAAGCCTGCTGCACCCGACCGGCCGCGTCTGGTTATAAACGGGAAGATACACCATGAAAGACGTCCCTTCATTGACGACAGAAGCGACAGCGATCTCTCCGCCATGCTCGGACAAAATCGCGCGAGAGATGCTAAGCCCCAGGCCGGTCCCTTGCCCGCGCGGTTTGGTGGTGTGAAAGGCTCGGAACACCTTCTCCTGTTCATCGGGCGGGATGCCGACCCCCGTGTCACGAACCGTGCAGCAGAGGAATCCCCGTCCGTTACGCGTCACAGTCTCCACCCCGACCGTCAATTCTCGCGTCTTACAGTCGGCCATCGCGTCGCAGGCATTAGAGAACAGATTGAGAAAGACCTGCTCAAGCTGATTCGCGTCGCCGAAGGTCCAATGGCGGGCCTTAACGACCGGACATTGCACCGTGATCTGGCCGGCTTTCAGCTTGTGCCCCAAGATAAATAGCGCATCCGTGACCGGCCCAAACAGATCGACCGCCGCATGTTGCTCTTTAACGCCGCGTGAAAAATCCCGCAGCCGCCCGGCGATGTTTTCGATGACCCCCGTCGACTCTTTGATCATTGCAGTCAATTCGAGCGCCTGTCCGCGCAGGGTCTCCGGCACATCAGCGCCATCCAGCGCGTTTTGCAGCATTTCGTTCGCAAGCGCCGCAGCAGTCAGCGGGTTGTTGATGTCATGAACGACACCTGCAGCCAGCTCCCCGATCGCCGCCAGACGGCTGGCTCGCAACGCGGCCTCCTGAATTTCTTTGAGCGGCCGCAGATCGCGCGAAACCGTAAAAGTCTGCACAAAACGCCCCGTCTCGTCACAGAGAGCGATCGTCCGTTGCTCGACAGGGATACGCGCTCCGTCTTTCGTCACGAGAAGCGTTTCCACGCTCTTCTGGCCAGCCTGCTGCTTGACTTCGATGAACCCCTTCTCTACAGCCTCCAGCACCTCCGGCGCATAAAGCTGCCGGATGTTGAGAACGGCGAATTCGTCTTCCGTGTAATTCAACAAAGTTAGCGCCGTACGGTTGAAATATACGATCCCTCCCTGCTCATCAACAGAGTGGATCATATCGGGGAAATGATTCATCAACAGACTGAACAATCCCGGCGAATCGATTGACTGACCCTCGCGCGCAAGAAACAT
>JAGOBZ010000107.1 GCA_017999015.1 Kiritimatiellia bacterium | reverse complement strand
ATATAAACCACACCGCTGTCGCCCCGGACATCGTGCAGGCGCGCGATCTGAAACACGTTCAGTGCGGCGAATGCGGCCGGCGTCAGAACCTGACCGCCCGAATGGGTGTTCGGATAGGCAAAGGCCTCAACCCGCACGTACCGACAGGCCACGCTGCCGTCTGCCGCACGCGGCAAAACGAACGTCGCCGCGGTGCCGTCCACGACGCGCACGAGCCCCCGGTCGGTGACAAACCGGATCTGCGTGTTTGGCCGGCGCTGCGTGTCGGCACCGTCGACCGACACATCGAGGCTCACGGGCCGACCCGCTTCCCTGCGAAGCTTAATACGCGTGAACCGGAATCCGCTCAGGTCGTAGGGTGCCATCGGCTTGCCGTCCGCTCCGACCGACATCGCGCCCAGCACGCCAAAGAAACACCCGTTTCGGTATGCCCGCAACGCCTGACGTTCACGCGAAGCCTCATCGCCGCCGGGCGGCACCAGCAACACGTTGCGGCCGCGCCCGAAAAGACAGTGGTCCTTCACAAAAAAACCGAAGCAGCGCCGGCCCGTCCGCAGCACCTCATCCCACAGCGTGTAGAAGGGCATCGTGGCGGCCTTTTCCAGCGTCTGCCCGCCAAACATCTCATGCTGGTTCCACACCTCAACGCCCAGCACGCGCGGGTCAAAATCCAGATAGTCGGCCACGCGCGACAACGGTTCGGTCGGGTGGTTGATCGTGATACCGCCCCCCTCCGGAAACATCAACCCCTCGACGGGGCGGCCGTCTGCGTCCTGCGCCTCGCCGTCAAGGGCTGCCCGGAAGGCATCGCGCCACGGGCGGTATGTCCCCTGCATCAGGCGAAACTGGGTGATGCGCGTCACCGCAGAGTCAAAGACGATCCGGACACGCATCGTCGCTGCCGCGGCTTTCAGCGTCAGCGAACGCGCCGAAGACAGGGTCAGCACCCGGTCGCGCACGATGCCGCCATCGGCCGGCTCTGAAAAATCTTTATAGGAAACCTGCCGAGCCCCGTCCACCGTGAGCCGAACCGACGCCTCGGCGCCGGCTCCTGCGACAGCGGCGAACGACAGGTCGAGGCGGTAGACCCCGAGCCACGGCTTGTGCGCCGGATCGAAGACATGCAGCCCCTGAAAATCATGCTCGATCGGCGAACGATCCCGCTGGACGCTCGGCGACTCGCCGTAGCCGGTCGTGTAATAACTGCCGATGACGTTAAAGTGCGCCGACGAATCCGTCGTGCTGTGCTGCTCCGCGTTAGGTGCGCCCAGCACACCGGGATTGGCTCGCCGAAAATCCTCGGGCAAGGGATACAGCGGTTTCGAGGGGTAATAGTTGGACACTGGCAGATGCCCGTATCCCATATCGCGAAGCGCCTGCAACCGGCTTCGCGTCGCATGCTGATGCGAGAATGAATGCAGACACGTGACCGTATCCCAGTCCACATCGCAATACGGATCCAGCACAGTCTCAGCCGCGCCGGATGCGCCGGTCACCAGTAACACGCCAAGTGTCGCAATCCGTTGTTTAACCATCAGTTCAACCCCTTTTGCCCATTTGTCCCGAATGCCATTCGGTCAACGTTTCCGAGCCTGTCCCCCGTAAAGCGCATGCTTGAGCGCCGCGCCGCAAGCCGTAAAAATCCAAGCGTGGCAGAGGCTAATCCGCCGTCTGCCCACGGGCCTGCGGCGCCAGGCTGACCGAGCCGGCAAGGTCGCCTTCGCGAATGGAAATCATCCAGGTCAAGGCCTTCTCGGGAAGGACGCCTTCGCTCACGAAGCCGCGGTTGTGAACCTGACGCACCTCCCACTCGATGCGGTCGGGATAAACGCGCAAAACGCGGTAGAGATTCGGCCATTCGGCAAACGCCGCGTTCTGGAGGCAGGCTATACCGCGGCGGATGTCCACGGTATTGTAGTGCATGTGCCCGTTCAGAGTCGCAACCACGTTCGGCGCGGCCTCGAGCAGCGCCAGCACCTCGGCGTCCCAGATGATCGGCTGGCCGAGCTGGTATCCGCACGAGGTCTCGCCTCGGCTGCTGTAGAAGGGGTAGTGCCACAGGGCCAGCGTCGGCGTACGCGTGTCTGCAGCCAGCGCCTTTTTCAGCCAGTCGACCTCGCAGGGCTTCGCCGCTACGCGGACAGCATTGGAGCGGTCGTACACCTCCAGCGCGTTTCCGCTGCGGTCCCGCCACCAGGTGCCGTCAAGCACAACGAAGCGCAGCGGCGGCCGATCAAGCACATACTGCGTCTTTCCTGCGGGAAACAGGTCAGGAAGCGTAGCCGTCAGGTTCGTTCGAGAGCCGGGCGTGAAGACCTCGTGGTTGCCGATGCAGCCGTAGACCGGCAGACCGGCGCGTTGGATCGCTTGGGCCAGCGACGCGACCTGCGAAGGCCGCCCGCCGTCGGTCATGTCGCCCGCGATAAAGGCGAAGGAAACACCTTCCGCGCGAAGGCGCTTCAGCGACGCTTCTAGCTCAGCGATGGCCGGGCCGTCCATTTTGACGTTCATCCACTCCGGGCGCCCCTCTCCCAAGTGCGTGTCAGCAAACAGCGCAAACGTGTAGAGCGGCTTCTCGACCGGACGCGGCAGCGCGTGCAGCGTCAGGCGCCGGAAGAGCCCGGCCGGACGCATGTGCGGGCCGGCCACCGTGAGCGTGTGCCGGCCCGGGTCCAGCCGCCACTCAGCGAGCTTCACCGTAGACGCAGGCTTGGCCCCCGTCACCGCCGGCGCGGGGGCGGTCTCCTTGCCGCCGATGTTCCGCCACGGCGCCGCCTTCACCATCGGCGCGCCGACAAGGGTGTCGTCCGACAGCACATAGGCCCGCAGTCCGGGACGCAGATCGGCGTCCGGCTCCAACTCGAGTTCGCCCGTCACATACAGGGGCTCTTTCACATTCACGGCGAAGGTGAGCAAACCATTGGCCGGCACCTGCACGGACGTCTCCGACACGGTGACGACGTGCACGCGGTCAAGCGCGGGGGCGAGCGCCCCCTGCCTTGCGTCCAGTTCGACGCGCTGCCCCGGCGCGAGCGACACCGCGCACGAGCCCGCCGCAGCGTTCAGCCGGGACTCGAGCCGAGGCCACACCCCGATGGCCGGATCCGGCAACTCTGTTTTGCGAAGCTCCGCATCGTCAAACCAGCTCTCGCCTCGGGTTGAGAGCGCAAGCATGATATCCCGGTCGCGCGGGCGCCATTGGCCCGCACGGATCACGCCGCGCAGCCGGACCCACTGCCCCGCCTTGCCGCCGCCGGCGCTGCTGAGCGTGTGCCGCCCCTTCCCGTCTGACGCCGAGACATAGAGGCTTGCCGCTCCATCGGCACCGGCGAGAACCCACGCAGAAAACTCATAGTCGCTTGTGAAATCCAACAAACCGTCCAGCTTGAAATAGGCACCGCCGGCTTCTTTGGATGGCGTCACACGCAAGGATCCCTTTCCGCCGTGCGCGCGTGACCCGTCGGCCGCATAGGTCGCAAGATGGGTGTGAAAACCGGGCAGTTCCCCTTCGAAGTGTTCGTCGACAGCGACATCAGGCGCAGGTCGCTGTCCGTCGCGGTCAGATGCCAGCGAGCGGATCCGCGCCTTCGAGAGCGGCACGCCGTACACGCGCACGTCATCCACTACGCCCTTCCCCTTCGTGTTCCCGGCGTTGCCGCCGCCGATGTTGATTCTTCCGCCGGTTTTGCCCAACCGCTTGGCAGGGGCGACCTCCCGCTCGACACCGTTGACGTACAGTCGCGCTTCGCCCGTGTCGACAAGGTCCCACACCGCCGCGAGGTGATACCATGCGCCTGCGCCGCCCAGCTCTTTCAGGTCGTAAGACAGCTCGCCGCTTCCGCCCGCGATCCTGAATTTCAGCCGGCCGTCTTTATAAATCCACATCTCCCACAGGTCGGGGCTCGCATCGCTGTCGAGCAGCGTGTTGAAATTGTAGAACTCGTCCGGCTTGAACCACAGCGCGACGGTGCCCCGTTCGGCCAACTGGCAAGGCGCGCCCGCGAAGTCGTCGCGCCCGTCCAGCCGCAGGCCCTGCCCGCGCACGCCTGCCGCATAGAGCGGCGCTCCCGACAGCACCGCGTCATGACGCGGTCCGCCGGTGCCGCTGTTGGTCGGCGCCCCGTCAAACGTCCAGTGGATCACGGGGCGTTCGTCCGCCGGCCCGCCGTACAGCGCATTTTTCAACGCGGCGCCACAGTCGGTCGTGACCGTTTCTACGCCCATGGCCGCCAGCGCCCGCGCGCGCGGCGCGTTGTTGACCGTCCAGATGTGAAAGCTCAGCCCGGCCGACCGGACGGCCTTTACGAATTCGGGCGTGATGTCCGACGAGTCCTGAGCGTCGACGCCCGAGGCCCGGCAGGCTTTCGCCTGTTCAATGATCGCCGTCGCGGTCGGGCCTGGGGCACCATCCTTTTTCGGGCCCGTGCCCGTCAGCCAGTAGGTGCGATAGGCGGGAAGCTGCCTGCGCACCGCGGTCACGACGTCCGCGCTGAAGCAGATGAAGAGCACACGCTCCGG
Organism: Kiritimatiellia bacterium; assembly: GCA_017999015.1. Taxonomy (GTDB): domain Bacteria; phylum Verrucomicrobiota; class Kiritimatiellia; order RFP12; family UBA1067; genus DUPH01. The sequence goes on along the minus strand of JAGOBZ010000107.1, from coordinate 4,674 downwards.
CGTGGCTTTCGGCTCTGCGGCGATCACTTCGGCCAAGCGCGGCAGAATCTCCGTGCCGCACTTGATCTCCACGTAGATTTCGAAGCCGTCGCGCGCCAGCGCCAGCGCCTCGTCCAATGTCGGCATCCGCTCGCCTTTGAACTGCGGGCCTTTCCACGAGCCGGCGTCCAGCGCCTGCAGTTCGGCGAGCGTGGCTTGGCTGGGCTTCACATCGAGTCCGCCGGTGCGCTTCGCCGTGCTGTCGTGCAGACAGACGATCTCGTTGTCCTTCGTCAGATACACGTCGCATTCGAAGCCGTCCGCCCCCCGCTCCACCGCCGCGCGGAACGCGGCCATCGTATTCTCGGGGCAGACCATCGACTCGCCCCGGTGCGAAATGAAACGTGTGCTCGACGGCGCCGCATGCGTCCACCCGCACGTCATCAGCCCTGCCATCACAACAGCCATTGCCCGTGTCATTGTCCGTGTTGGTCCTTTCTTGTCCATAACTTGAGCGTTGAGCGTTGAACGTTGAGCGTTGAACGTTAGCCCCTCGATCATGCGAGGCAGGCTTGTCAGAAAAGCGTGAGCAGCGTGCCGCGCGGCGGCGGTGTGGGCGGAATAACCGTCAACGCCGCAATCTCGTCGTCCGACAGGATGCGGTCATACACGCGCACCTCATCCCAGATGCCGTTGCCCTTAACGTTATTCGCGTGACCGCCCGCCAGATTCAATGTCGGGTTCGGATCTTTCCATCCGGTGCCGAGCGTCGCGGAAGCGCGGCTGACGCCGTCGACATACAGCCGCGTCTGCCCGACACCGCGATCCCAGGTGAACGCGATGTGATACCACTGGTTCGGCCCGCGCAGGTTATCGAGATCATACGCGACAAACCCGCCGTCAGTCTGGTTGCTGACCCGGGCTCCTAGTCGTCCGTCGCTGTAAATCCAAGCCTCCCAATATTCCGAATGCACGGGGTTGTCAAACACGCATTGATAGTTGTACCACGGCCCGCGCGCATAGTACCACAGCGCGATCGTGCCGACGCTCGACCCCAGCACGTTGGAGATCGAAGCATTGTCGCTGATGTTGGTTTCCAGCGTCCCGCAGCTCAGCCCTTTGTAGAATCCGCCCTGCGTTTTGACGTACACCGGCGTCCCGCCCAACGCGACCGCATGTCCGCCAATCACATCCTGCGCCGTACCGTCAAAAGGCACATACGCCGTCAGCCCGCCGTCGCGCAGACGCAGCGCACTGAACACCTCGGCCACGCGGTTGGACGAGAGCGGTGTCTCGAAGATCTGAAGATCGCACACCGCGCCGCGCCCGGGCGTGTTGCCGGCACTGCCGCCGATGAAGAAATTCGTGCCGGCGACCGGCCACGCCGTCCCATTCGTATTCACCGCGCGGCCCCGCTCGACACCGTTCACGTACAACACCATGTTGCTGGTGAACGCATCCCACGTGCCGACGACGTGGTACCAGCGGTTGGATCCGCTGCCCAGCCCGAACGCAGCCCTTTCCTTCCACGTGCCCCCCGCAGGACGGTATTGCAGATTTCCCCATTCATCAATCCAGCACTCGTGATGATCGGCATGCACCGAATTGTTGAAAATTGAGTTGTAGTTGTACCACGGTCCGGGAATGTAGTACCACAACGCGACCGAACCGGAGGCGGACAGCCGGTACGGCACGGACACGGCGTCATCTACCCCGTCCAGCGCCAGCGCCATGCCCTTGCCGTTGATGCCGTTCGTCCAAGCCGGCGCGCCGAGCAAGACTGCATCATAGCGCGCACCGCCAGTCCCGACATTCGCCGCTGACTCTTCGAACGGAACATGCACGACCGGCGTCCGCTCCGCGACCGACGCATGCACGTCGCGCACCTGCGCCTCGGTCAGCACGGTGTCGTACACGCGCACATCGTCGACCCAGCCCCTGCCCTTGTTGTTCCCGGCCTTGCCGCCGCCGATATAGAACTCGGCCCCGGGCGTCTCCCAACTGGTGATCGCGCCGGTGCCGCAGACCGCACCGTTGACGTACAGGACGGTTCGCGCCGCCGTACGGTCCCAAGTCAGCGCAATGTGATACCAGTGGTTTGAGCCGCTCAGGTTGTCGAGGTCATAAAACATTTGCCCCGAGCTGTCGTTCTTCACACGGAACGTCAGGCGCCCGTCGCTGTAAATCCACATCTCCCACCAGTCTTGATTGACGGAATTGTCGAACACGGAGTTGTAGTCGAAAAAGGCGGTCGGGCGGTGCCACAGCGCGATCGTGCCCTGTTCCGGCAACGTGTATCCGCAGGCCGCATAGTCGTTCACACCGTCGAGGACCAGGGAGGTTCCGTCGATGCCGTTCGTGAATGCAGGCTCCCCGAATAAGGCCGCCTGATACAGGCTGCCGCCGCTGCCCAGGTTGGTCGCCGAGCCGCCGTCAAACGTCCAGTGCACCACCGGCACCGGCGCGGGCGCCGGTTCATTCAGTGCTGTCGCGAGATAACCGCCGCGGTCGGTCGTGATGGTCTCGACCCCCATCGCGGACAGCTCAGCCGCGCGGGCAATGTCGTTGACGGTCCAGACATGGAAGCTGTATCCCGCGCTCTTGACCGCCTGAACATACGCGGCGTCGACCAGCGCATGCGCATACGCATCCAGCCCGGTGGCCCCGTTGGCCTGCATCGTCGCAATGGTGGAGGCCGCACTCGGAGAGGGCGCCCCCCCGGAATCGGAGACGCTGGTCAACCAGTAGGCGCGATAAGCGGGGAACTGTTGGCGCACGGCGCTGACGACCGCGCTGCTGAAGCAGATGAACACCACGCGCGCTGGCGTGGCTTTGGGTTCCGCCGCCATGACCTGGATCAGGCGCGGCAGGATCTCCGTGCCGCACTTGATTTCGACGTAGATCTCCATGCCGTCCCGCGCCAGCGCGAGCGCCTCCGACAGGGAGGGGATGCGCTCGCCCGCGAACTGGGCGCCCTTCCAGGAACCGGCGTCCAGAGCCTTGAGCTGCGCCAGCGTGGAATCGGCGACGGTCAGGCTGCCGTCCGTGGTCCGCGTCGTCGTGGCGTCATGCATGCAGACGATCTCGTTGTCCGCCGTCAGATAGACGTCGCACTCAAACCCCGCCGTCTGACGGTCCACCGCCAACTGAAACGCGGCCATTGTGTTTTCCGGCGCGTCATAGGACTCGCCGCGATGCGAGATGAAACGGATGTTTTCCGCGCGCGACATCTGCGCCAGACAGAAGCACACAGAAGCTGCGCTTAAGATTCTCTTCATCACGAGGCACACTCCTTTTCTATTTCACGCTTCGGAACAGCGCCCACACCTGCGCGTCCGAGAGCGGCTCCCGGTACAGGCGAACGTCATCCAGATCGCCGCGCCCTTTCTTGTTCCCCGGATGGCCGCCCCCGAAGGTCACGTGACCGCCGGGTTCCACCCATTGCGGCATCGCGCCCGACGCGCATTCCGCGCCGTCCACAAACAGTTTCGCCGCGCGCGCCGACACAAAATCCCATACCACCGCGATATGATACCAGCGCCCGGGACCGCCAAGTGATTTGAGACTACACGCGGCCTCGCCCGTGCCGTTCGCCACCCTGAACTTCAGGACCCCGGTTTCGTAAACCCACATTTCCCACAAATCGGCGCTCACCGCATTGTCCATCACGGTGTTAAAGTTGTAAAACCCATCCGGCCTGTACCACAGCGCCACCGTGCCCTGTTCAGGCAGCCGGTAAGCCACCCGCGCGGCGTCATCGATGCCGTCCAGACGTAACGCCTCGCCCCGCACGCCCGCGACGCGCCCGGGCGCGCCGCTCAGCTCCGCGTCGTAAGCGGCCCCGCCGGTGCCGCTGTTGGCCGCCGAACCGCCGTCGAACGTCCAGTGCACCAGCGGCGCCGGCAGTGGCGGCGGCGGTTCGGCCAGGAATGCGGCCAGCCGGCCGCCGCAGTCCGTGGTGACCGTCTCGGCGCCCAGCCCGGCGAGCTCGGCCGCGCGCGCGGCGCTGTTGATCGTCCACACGTGAAAGCTGAAGCCCGCGTCCTTGATCGTCCGGACATACGCCTTGTCGATCAGCCGTTGCGCCGCCGCGCCGTGTCCCTGCAGATCGATGCCGTGGGCGCCCATCCGCTTCAGGGCGGCCACCGCTTCATCCGCGCTGGGCGTCAGCGTGCCGTCTTCCTTCTGCTTTACCCCCACCACCCACAACGCGCGGTAATCAGGCAGCAGCTTGCGCAACTGCTGAACGCTCTCGCCGCCGCCCAGAAAAACGATCCGCTCCGCCGTCGCCTTGGGCTCCGCTTTGACAACCTCGACCAGGCGCGGGATATCGATGCCGCGTTTGATGTCGATATAAATCTCCCGGCCCTCGCAGGCCAACGCGAGCGCCTCCGCCAACGTGGGGATGCGCTCGCCCGCGAAGCGAGCGTTCTTCCATGATCCCGCATCGAGCTTCTTCAGCTCGGCCAGCGTCAAGGCGTCCGGCTTGCCGCTGCCGTCGGTCGTGCGGTCCAGCGTCAGGTCATGCAGGCAGATGATCTCGTTGTCGGCCGTCATGTAGATGTCGCGTTCGAAGCCGAACACACCGCGCTCGCGCGACAGCCGAAAGGCCGCCATCGTGTTTTCCGGCGCATCCATCGATTCGCCGCGGTGCGAGATGAACCGGATCGGCGGCTGCGCCGCATGCGTCCACCC
>JAGOBZ010000106.1 GCA_017999015.1 Kiritimatiellia bacterium | reverse complement strand
CATGGCGAGACGCTTGTCATATTACAAACGCACAGTCAAGCACAAAAAAATATTTGCGGTTTTTTTAGGCCTTGGGACAGAATCCCATCCGGCGCACCTCGCATCAGACTGCCTCCCCCCCTGTCGCTACCGATTACCAAGGAGGCATTGATTTTGGCGGGGCGTTGGCCTAAACTTGGCGTCTTATTCAGAAAGCGAAGGGCTTATGACACTTGCGGAATTAGATTCACAACAGGCGGGGTCGCTGGCCGAAGTGACGGCGGCGGCGGATGCGGCCGCTCTGGAACAGGTGCGCGTCAGGTATTTGGGACGCAACGGCTTGCTGCCGGCGATCATCAAGCAGATGAAGGATGTTCCGGCGGCCGAGCGGCCGGAGTTCGGCAAGCGCGTCCAGGCGTGGCGCGCCGCGCTGGAGGGCGCACTGGGCGAGCGCGTGGCGGGCGCAGGTGCGGCCAAAAAGGAGCAGGCGGCCTTTGACTGCACACTGCCGGGGCGCTGGCCCTCTCCAGGGGCCAAGCATCCGGTTACGCGCGTGATTGAGGAGACGGCCGCGATCTTCGCGCGGCTGGGGTTCACGGTCGCGGACGGGCCGGACATCGAGACGCGCTTTAACAATTTCACGGCGCTCAACACGCCCGCGCACCATCCTTCGATGGACGCGTCCGACACCTTCTGGCTGACCGGCGACCGGCTGCTGCGCACGCAGACCTCGCCGGTGCAGATCCGTATGATGACCTGCCACACGCCGCCGATCCGCATTATTACGCCGGGGCGCACCTACCGCCGCGATACGACCGACGCCACGCACAGCGCGAATTTTCATCAGATCGAGGGGCTCTACGTCGACACGAAGCCGGTGTCGCTCGCGGATCTCAAGTCCACGCTGGCCTACTACGCGCAGGAGATGATGGGGGCCAAGGCCGGCGTGCGTTTTCGTCCGCACTTTTTCCCGTTCACCGAGCCGAGCGTCGAAGTGGATTTTTCATGCCACGTCTGCGGCGGCAAGGGCTGCCGCATCTGCAAGATGAGCGGCTGGATCGAGATCGCCGGCGCAGGCATGGTGGATCCGCGCGTGTACGAGCATGTCAACCGGGCGCGCGGCGATCAGGCGTACGACCCGGCAGCGGTTTACGGCTACGCCTTCGGTTTTGGCGTCGAGCGCATCGCAATGGTCAAGTACGGCATTCCAGACATCCGCTGGCTGTACGAGAACGACACTCGTTTTTTGAGTCAGTTGGCGTGAGGCGGATGGTGTTGCACAGAGTGGCCATGTTGAGCGAAAGAAGGATTTTCGGGCATGAAAGTACCGGTCAGCTGGCTGAATGAGTTTGTGGATGTGTCGGATTTGTCGGTCAAGGAGTTGGCCGACAAACTGACGTTTTCGGGTGTGGAGGTGGAGGGGATCGAAGCGGTCGGAGTGACGCTCGACGACGCCTTTGTGGTGGGCGAGGTGCTGGCCTGCGAGGCGCACGCGAACTCAGATCACCTGCATGTCTGCACGGTGTCGGACGGCGAGCGGACGTGGCAGGTGGTGTGCGGGGCGCCCAATGCGCGCACCGGGCTGACGGTCGCTTTTGCGCGCATCGGCGCGGTGATTCCCGAGGGCGGGTTCACGATCAAGAAGGCCAAGCTGCGCGGCGTGGAATCGTTCGGCATGCTCTGTTCGGCGCGCGAGCTCAAGCTCTCGGACGATCATGCTGGCATCCTGGAACTGGATCCTGCGCTGAAGCCGGGGACGCCGCTGCGCGACGTGCTGCCGCCGCCCGAGACGGTGCTGGATCTGGAGATTACCTGGAACCGTCCCGACTGTCTCTCGATCATCGGCATCGCGCGCGAGTTCGCCGCACTGCTGCGGCGCCCGTTGCGCCTGCCCTCCGTGGCGTTTGCCGAGACTGACGAGCCGGTCGAGCGTTTCGTGCAGGTTCGCGTGGAAGATCCGGACAAGTGTCCGCGCTACACGGCGCGTGTGATGACCGGGGTGCGGGACGGGACGGCGCCGGCCTGGATGCGGCGCCGGCTGGAGCTGTGCGGCGTGCGGGCGATCAGCCTGACGGTGGACGTGACCAACTACGTGATGCTGGAGTGCGGTCAGCCGCTGCATGCGTTTGACTACCGCACGCTGGCGGAGCGTACGGTCGTGGTGCGGTGCGCCGCGCCGGGCGAGGCGATCACGACGCTGGACGGCGTGACGCGTGCGCTCGATCCGAGCATGCTGGTGATTGCGGACGCCAAGGTGCCGAGCGCGGTGGCGGGCATCATGGGCGGCGCGGGCAGCGAGATCGCGGCGGGCACCGAGCATGTGCTGCTGGAAAGCGCGCTGTTTGACCCGGCGTCAACCAAATTCACCGCCACGCGGCTGGGGCTCGGCACCGAATCGTCGCGCCGCTTTGAACGCGGGGTGGATCCGGATCTTGCGGATTGGGCGAGCCGCAGGGCGGTGGCCCTGTTGGCTGAGCACGGACAGGCGCGCGTGGCCAAAGGTGTTGTCGATGTGGACAACCGGGCCTGGCAGGCGGGCGAGGTGACGCTGCGTTTCGCGCGGGCGCAGGCCGTGATCGGCGTGGCGCTGCCGCCCGACGAGATGGTCGGCCTGTTGATGTCGCTGGGTCTCGAGGTGCTGGCGCGTGACGCGCAGGGCGCCACCTTCCGTATCCCGTCGTGGCGGCTGGACCTGACGCTGGAGGCGGATTTGATCGAAGAGATCGCGCGCCTGCACGGGCTGGACGCGATTCCGGACCGCATGCCGGACGCGACGGCGGTGTCGACGCTGGATGACGGTCCGTTCCACATGCGGGCGCGCTGCCGCCAGTACCTGTTGGGCATGGGCTTCAGCGAGGCGATGCACTACAGTTTTCTCTCGGCGCAGGAGTTGGACGCGTTTGATACGCGCCGGCCGGCCTCGCGGGCGGTGTTGCCGAATCCGGTGAGTGCCGATTACGGTGTGCTGCGCGATTCGCTGCTGCCGCAGCTCGCGGGTTCGCTCGGGCGTAATGCGTCGCGCCAGGTCGAGAGCGCGGCGCTGTTTGAAATGGGCCGCGTCTTTTTCAAAGGAGCGGACGGCGAGCCCGGCGAAGAGGAACGCGTGGCCTTGGGACTGATGGGGCCGTTCGGCCGGTCGGCCGTGGACCGCCGGCGCACGGTCGCCAACGAGGAGTCGATGCTCTGGCTCAAAGGTGCGGTGGAGAATCTGGCTGCGGCCCTGCACGCGGGGTGCTTGGCGTTCGAAAGGAGCGCGCACCCTGCGATGGAAGAGGGGTGGGCAGTCGACATTCTGCTCAACGGTGAACGCATCGGGTGCATGGGACTGGTGTCGGCCGCGCTGCGCCATCAGTGGCGCATGACGGCGCCGATGCCGTTGGCTGAACTTCAGTTGGCGCCGTTGCTGGCCGGTGCGGGCGCGGTGTCCGGGGTCAAGCCGGTGCCGCAATATCCGGCGGTGCGACGTGACATCGCGTTTATGGCAGACGCCGAGGTGACGCATCGCGACGTGGTGGAAACGGTGCGTCGGGCTGGTCCCGGGGAATTGACCGAAGTCCGGCTTTTTGATATCTTTCAATCAAAAGAAATCGGCAAAGGGAAGCGTAGCATGGCGTTCACCCTGGAGTTCCGTTCACCGGATCGGACGTTGACGGACCAGGAGGTGAATGCGGCCTTTTCCAAGATCATTCAGGCGTTGAAAAGCGGGCTGAACGTGGAGGTTCGCGAAGGTTGACGCAAATCGTTCTTTGAGAGAAGCCGGGGATGGCCGAGTGGCCCGGCGAGTGAAACGAAGTGGGCCCTGCTTTGTGCGCGGATACGCAGCACTTCTCTGACCTTCAATTTGTATCGGGAGTTCGAATGCGACGCAGCAAGGACACCTGCCCAGTGCAGGACCGGATGGCGTCGCCTAGAGCACCCACCTCAGGAGTGAGGTTTCAGAGATTCTGCATTACGGCAAAGTGGGGCTTTTTTTTGTAGGAAAGCAACTGACATGTACACATCATGGATCGTTAGGGGAGTGGGGATTGCAGCCGTCGCGGTATTCGCGGCGCACGCGCAACTGCCTGAGGTCACGGAGGTGGCCCTCGCGGAGTTGGGGATCGAATACGGTGCGCCCGGCATGAGCGGGTTTGTTTTTGTTGAAGGCCGTTACCTCGCGCCGCCCTACACGGTGACGCGGCGAGGGAACGGCATCTTCATCAACCGCGTTCAAGTCGAGCAGCCGGTGGCCTGGCCTCGCAACGCTGTATCTGCGCCGACAGCCGCACGCGCAGTGGACGCCGACGGTGATTTTGAAACAGTCGCGCCGGAGGCGGTGCAGCCTGCCCCCGCGCAGCCCGCCGCTGCGGAGGGCGCGCAGGCGAAAGCGGTTAAAAGCATCGATGATCTCTTCGCAGACGAGGATGTTCCGGCCGCCGCGCCGCAACCCGCCGCAGTTCAGCCTGCGACCGCCGCACCGGCGCGGGTGGTCGGATCTCCGGAAGACCCTGTGCGCGACAAAGCACAAGTGATCGAAGGGCTCGACCGTATCCGCGCCGGTTACGAGCAGGCCTTATCGCGCGGAGAAATTTTCTTTTTCGGTCAGCGGCACAACCGGGTCAACGGCACCTATGGTACGGCGCGGACACTAATGGGTGTCCTGCCGAAGGCGTTGCGGTATGCGGAATCGCCACTCGACCTGCAGAACCGGCTCAAGCAGGGCGGTGTTTATTTTCTCGACATCGGCATTTGTGGCGAACTGTTCAGGAACAGAAATACCTTCCCGCTGCTGGAAGAGCGCCTGCGCAAAATCGAGGCGGATGAGGCGCTTGAGGCATCGAAGAAAAAAGCTTCACGCTCCTGGTGACCGTGCAAGAGAAAGGATGTCAACGATGCGAACGAAACATACGGTAGATGAGCGCGTCTTTGAACGCGTGGCCGGCATTCTGGCATCGATCGAGTCGTCCAAAGAAATGCGCATGTTCCTGAAAGAGCTGTTGACGCCTGGCGAAGTGCGCGACATCACATTGCGCTGGCGCTTGCTGGAGCGGTTGTCGGAAGGCGTCACGCAGCGCAGGATCGCCGAGGAACTGCGGATCAGCCTGTGTAAGATCACGCGTGGTTCAAAGATTTTGAAACAGCGGGGTGCCGTGACGGCGCGCCTGCTCGGTGCTGAAACATCCGCTGACAGGCTGTAAATGAAGGAGTGACATGCAGGTTATTGCAGGTGCGATCCAAACACAGATGGCGGGCTCTTCATGGATCCGCCGCATGTTCGAAAAAGGCCTTGAACTGAAAAAGCAGTTCGGGGCCGGAAACGTCTACGATTTCAGCCTCGGCAATCCCGATATTCCGCCGCCGCCGTGTGCGGCCGACGCGCTGCACGGGCTGGCCGATCGCGTGGCGCAGCCTTTCGGCATGGGGTATTGCCCCAATGCCGGCCTGCCGGAGTTCCGCGAGGCGCTGGCCGCCCACCTGAGCGTGCAGCAGCAGACTGCGGTGCAGGCCGCGCAGGTCGTGGTGACCTGCGGCGCGGCCGGCGCGTTGACCTCCTTTTTCCGTGCGGTGCTGGAGCCGGGCGACGAGGTGCTCTGCCCCGCGCCCTATTTCGTCGAGTACGGTTCTTACTGCGGGCATTTCGGCGGCGTGCTCAAGGCCGTGCCGTCGCTGCCGCCCGATTTTCAGCCGGATGTCGCGGCGATCGAAGCGGCGGTGACGGAGCGCACGCGCGTACTGCTGATCAATTCGCCGAATAACCCGACCGGGTGTGTCTACTCGCAGCAGACGCTGACCGCGTTGGCCGAGCTGGTCAACCGCGTCAACGCCACGCGCGAACGGCCGCTGTTCCTGCTGAGCGACGAGCCGTACCGCTTTTTGGCGTATGACGGCTCGGTTGTGCCGCCGATCCTGCCGCTTTCGCCGTTCGCCTTGGTGCTGGGGTCGTTCTCGAAGAACCTCTCGATGGCCGGTGAGCGTGTGGGGTATCTGGTCGCGAACCCCGCCATGCCGGATATGGCGACGCTCATGAGCGCCGTCACCCTGACCAACCGCACGCTGGGTTTCGTGAATGCGCCGGTGCTGGGACAGCGTCTGGCGATGGCGCTGCTCGACCAAGGTGTCGATGTCGCGGTGTACGCGCGGCGGCGCGCGGCCATGGCCCGCGTGCTGCGTGAGGCCGGTATCCGGTTCGCGCTGCCGCAGGGGGCCTTCTACTTCTTTCCTGAAGCGCCGGGCGGGGATGATCAGGCTTTCGTCCAGGCGCTGCTCGCGCAGAATGTGCTGGCCGTTCCGGGCCGCGGCTTCGGCTTCAGCGGATATTTTCGGCTGAGCTTCAGTGTGGAGGACTCGGTGATCGAGCGGTCGGCGACTGGCTTCCACGCCGCAGTCGCCGCCGTGTCGGGCGGGCACTGAGCGGCGGTCCCTTCAAGCGGAGGTGTGAGATGGCGCGAATCAGGATCGGGATGGTTGGGGCGCTCGCGGCATGCGCCGTTTGGCGCACGGCAGCGGCGGACTTCACGGGCCCGGCCGAGTGGCGCACAGTCCACACCAACGCGGTGGCGGCCTGGCAGGCCGCACAGGCCCAAGCCGTGCCGGCCGACGACGTCTGGCGCGGCGTGGTCGCCGACAGGCAACGGCGCGAGGTGCGCCTGCTGGCCGAAGCGGTTGGACACCGGGTCGGGATCACGGCCGAATTCATGCTGGTGGGGCCGCTGAGCGACCGCGCCTATGAGGCGGTTGCCGTGACGGTCGCGCTGCCCGGCGACATCGTGCGCGCCGTCGAGTGCCTAGGCCTCGCGCGCGGCGGGTGTGTCGGCAGCCGCCCGTTCCGCTTCTGGCCCTGCGGCGAGCGCGTCGAGGCGACGGTGCGCCGCCTCGATGTGCCAGACGCGCCGGCCCGCCCGTTGCGGGTTTTGATCGATGACAACGAGACGGCGGCGCCGCTGGTGGGCGAGGGAGGTCTGGTCTTTACGGGCGCGCGCTGGGAGGGCGCGGCGTGCCGGGCGGATACCAACATGCCCTCTTCGGTGATGGCCCTGTATAATGCCCCCGACACGGTGTTCGACGTGCCTTTTCAAGTCGGCCAGAGCGAAGTCTATGGCCGGTTGTCACTGGCGGAGGCCCTGCCCTACGGGGCGCCTCTCGAAATCGTGCTGCGTCCGCTGCTGCCGGCCGACGGCCGCCCGCGCGTGCTGCCGCTGACGGCTGCGGCGGCACTGGACGGCGAGCGTTTGACGCTCACCTGCACCCACGCGGAGGGGCGCGTGGCCAAAGTGGGGGAGGTGGCCGAGGTCTTGACCTGGCTGCGCGCGCAGGCCGAAGCCGGCCGTGAGCCGTTTGTGACCGTGCGGTTTGACGACGCGATGCCGCTGCGCCGCGCGGCGGATGTGGCGCGCGTCTTCGATATGCTGGACGGCAAGGGCATCAAACTGGACGGCAAGGCTGATGACGGGCTCTATCCCAAGGCCTTCCTGCCGCTGGAAAAGTGGCGCGAGCGCAAGGACCGCCACCCGCAGCCGTTTGAGCTGCATGTGACGCGCGCGGCGGATGGCGCGCTGAGCAAGAAGCTGGTCTTCATCGAGGAGGATTGGACGGTCGAGGGTCTCGATCCTAAGCTGACGCCGCGCGACTATCCGTTTGCGGATTGGGCGGAGTTTCCCAAGCTGGTGACGCAGACCGGCGGGGCTGATAGTAAGGTGTGCCTGCTCTTTGTCTACGCGCCGGCCGATTTGCCGCTCAGCACGTTCATGCCCGGCGTGCGCGCGGTCGCCGACCGCCTCAACCTGGTTTATGTGTTTGGTGAGTGAGCCGGCGCATTCGTTCCAGCATGGATACGCCTAGGCCTTAAGGCCGAGCATGCTCGTGCCACTTCAGGAAACGACGTCCTGTTCAACACGCTCGGTTCCATACATTATACGAGGCCTCCAGCCCAAGCCACACATCGAATCGCCTCCTGATAAACCCCTCGTTGAGCTGTCTGTTTTTCTGCCTTGCATACCTACCCGCAGGTATGTATAGTGTGCGCCATTTGTGCGGAGGGAGGCGTGTGAATGGCGCGGAAAACCAAGGCCGAAGCAGAAAAGACGCGGATGCGGATCATGAAGGCCGCGCTCAAACTGTTCGTGGAGAACGGGTATGAGCGCACGACATTCGCCGACGTGGCGCAGCACATCGGACTCACCAAAGGCGCGGTCTATTGGCACTTCAAGAGCAAGCCCGAACTGCTTGCAGAGCTTGTCGTGTTCATGACCGAACGTCACACCGTCCAGTTGACGCGCACACTGTCGCATCCGGCCTCCTTGGATTCGCTGGAGGCATTGACCGCCTATTTCGTTCAGCGCGCGCGCCTGATCGTTGACTCGCCGGCCAACCGGCGTTTCTTCCTGATGGTGCGGCGGCTTGACTGGTCCTCCTCCAAATTCGTGCTGGTGCACCAGCGGATACGCAATGTGTCGACCATGCCCTATGCCATTGTCTTTTCGGCGCTGGAAGGCATGCGGCACACGGGCGTGATCCGCCCCGATGCGGACCTTGTGACGGTGTCGTCGGTGCTGATGGTGCTGTGGCTGGGGTTGTTGGAACATGAGATTTCGCACTGTTTGGAGACCGATCTTGAAAAGGCGCTTCGGCTGGGTTTTCAAGCGGTTTTGAATAGCGTAAAGAATTGATTGATTGAGAGAGAAAGGGTTACGAGTATGAGCGAAGAGTTGGAGAGAGCAAAAGCGGCCAAGCGTGAGCATCCCGTGGCCAAGGTCATGGGCTGGCTGGTGACGGCCGTCTGTCTGTTGTGGCTGGGCTGGATGGCGCGCGCCTTGGCGCCGCAAAAGCCGGCCGGCGGAGCGCCGTCGTTGGCTGCCATGATGGGCGGGGCTGGAGGGCCGCCGCCGGTCGAGGTCCAGACCGTAGAGGAGGCAGAAATGAATCCGCCTCATGCTTACATCGGCCGGGTCGAACCGATTCAGGATGTCGAGCTGCGCGCGCAGATCGGCGGCTATGTCGAACAGGTCCATTTTAAAGAGGGTGCTCGGGTCAAGGCGGGTGACTTGCTTTTCACCATTGATGCCGAGCAGTACGAGGCGCGGGTCGCGGTGCGCAAGGCAGAGATCGGTCAGGCCGAGGCGGCGCTCGACCGTGCCGAACGCTATCTGCAGCGTCTGGAACGATCGGACGCGCGCGCCATCACGCAGGCGGATCTCGACACCGCGCGCAGCGATGTCGCGCAGGGGCGCGCGGCGGTCAAACAGGCGG
>JAGOBZ010000105.1 GCA_017999015.1 Kiritimatiellia bacterium | reverse complement strand
ATCAGGGCTACGGCTCCGACAACCGGCTGCTCGTCCACGCGCGTGCCGAACTGGCTGAGGTTCTCGAGGCGCGCCACGCCGCCGGCGACTTTCACCACGGCATGCAGCCCTGACACATCGGACGACAGCAGCCGGAATGTGGCGGAACGCGAACGCCCGAGCGTCGTTTCGCCGGGTTCCAGATCGCAGGCCGCGCCTGCGGGCTCGCCTCTTTCAACAGTCAACCGGAGCATACCGCTCTCCTCTTCAACGCTTGAAATACTCGCCCATGCCGGATTCCATGGCACGGATCACGATCGGCACGGCAATGATGATGAACACGGCCGGCAGAATGAACAGGGCGGTCGGGATCAGCATCAGCGACGGGGCGCGCGCCGCCTGCCGCTCCGCGCGCTGGAAGCGCCGGCGGCGGATCTCTTCGGCCTGGATCTTGAGCGTCCCCGAAATGCTCGCCCCCATCTCGCTGCTCTGCACGACCGAGGTCACCAGCGAGCGGAACTCGTCCAACTGGATGCGGTCAGCCATCGCCTTGAGCGCCTCGACGCGCGACTTGCCCAGCTCGACCTGACGCAGCGTGACGCCGAACTCGTCGCGCAGCGGCCCGCGCGGTCCTTCGATGACCAAGTTGCGCACCGCCGCGCCGAAATCCTGACCGGCCTCCATCGCCACGGTGATCAGGTCAATCGCGTACGGCATGCTCTTGGACATGCGGTCCTTGCGCTGCAGCGCGCGGCGCGCGACCCACGAGACCGGATACGCCCACCCCATCAGCGCGAACAGCGCGCCCGCCAGCAGGGCATACCCGACATGCAGCGACAGGATGAAGGTCATCACCCAGGCCACCGCGCCGACCACCGCGCCCGCAAAACACTGGAGTCCGCGGATCTCCAGCGGCTCCAGCGGCAGCGCCGCGGCGATCAGGTCGTTGCGGATCGCGCGCGCCTGCGTCGGGAAGACGTGATCCATCCACGGCCCGGCCATCTTGCCCAGCAGGCCGATCTCCGCGTAAAACACGCGGAACACCAGCGGCTTGGCGCCGGACAGGGTCTGGCTCTCTTTGCGGATCACGGCGTTGACGCCGATCACCAGAAAGAGCACCGCCATGAAAACCAGCATCTGGATCACCGCAACATCCATGGTCGTCTCTCCACCCTTCAGCACCTTATCCACCCGCATGCGCCCGGGACCGGCTCACACGTCGATCGTCACAATCTTGTTGATCACCAGAAACCCGATCGTCTCCAGAATCACCACCGCCCCGATCGCGCACCAGCCGAGCTGGGTCTGCACCAGCGGCTGCATCAACTGGCGGTCCAGCATGTACAGAATGGCGAACGCCACCAGCGGCGCCGAGGCCATCGCGATGGCCTCGAAGCGGCCCTGCGCGGTCATGGTCCGCAGGCGGTCGTGAAACTCCGTGCGCTGCCGGATCGTGTCCGTGATCCGGTCCAGCACCTCGGCCAGGCTGCCGCCGGACTGCATGGTCAGCTTGATCGCGGTCACCAGCAGGCTCAAATCCTCGCCCGGCATGCGTTCGCACAGGCGGTTCAGGCTTTCCGGCAGGTCCATGCCCAGCCGGTACTCGTGCAGCACCAGCGCCAGCTCTTCGGTCATCGGACCGCCCATGTCACGGGAGACCAGCTCCAGGCTCTGGGGCAGCGCCGCGCCGGCCCGCAATCCGTTCGCGATGCCGAGCGTCAGATCAGTGAGACGGGCGTCGAACAAGGCCTGGCGCCGCTTGATGCGCGAGCGCAGCCACAGGATCGGCAAGCGGAAACAGAGCACGGCAGCCAGCAGCGAGCAGCCGATCAGGATCACGGGACGCAACACGTTGAAGGCGATCAGAATCGCCGCCAGGCTCCCGCCCCCGAGCAGCGCCGCCGACCAGCAGGACTGCGCCAGGCGTTCGGGCGTCGTGAAGCGGTAGATCGGCCCGAGCTGCGTGCGGCCGTCGCTTTTGACATAACGGCCGGCCGACCGCTCAAGCCCGAGCTGCGCCAGCAGCGGCGTCACCACCCACACGCCCCACGTGACGGCGGCGAACACCAGCAGCAGCACCCCGATGTCGACCATTCCGAAATTGCCCATGCCTCAATCCTTCCTGCCCTCTCACGCCTTGGGAACAAACACGCTCATATCCAGCCGCAGGTCGCCCTTCGCCTTCAGTTCTTCCACGAACTGCGGAATGTTGCCGGTGGCGACCATCGTGCCGGTCACCTTGCCGTCCGGGCCGAAGCCCTTCTGCTCAAACTGGAAGATGTCCTGCAGCAGGATCGTGGCCCCCTCGCGTCCGGTCACCTCGGAGATCTGCACGATCTTGCGGCTGCCGTCGGGCAGGCGGTTCTGCTGCACGATCAGGTTCACGGCCGACGCGATCTGCTCGCGGATCGCGGTGGAAGGCAGATCGAAGCCCGCCATCATGACCATGTTTTCCAGGCGCGAGAGGCAGTCGCGCGGCGTATTTGCATGCGCCGTGGTGAGCGAGCCGTCGTGGCCGGTGTTCATCGCCTGCAGCATATCCAGAGCCTCGGGCCCGCGGCACTCGCCGACCACGATGCGGTCTGGCCGCATGCGCAGCGCGTTGATCACCAGATCGCGGATCGCGACGCGCCCGCGCCCCTCGATGTTGGCCGGCCGCGCCTCGAGGCGCACGATGTTGCGGTGGCTCAGCTTCAACTCGGCTGAATCTTCGATCGTCACCAGCCGCTCGCCGCGCGGGATGAACTGCGAGAGCACATTGAGCAGCGTGGTCTTGCCGGACCCGGTACCGCCCGAGACCACGATGTTCTGCCGGGCGCGCACGGCCTCCTCCAAAAAGAGGGCGATCTCGGGCGTCATGCTGCCGAAGGCGATCAGGTCGTCGGTCGTCAGCTTGCGCCGGGCGAACTTGCGCACCGTCACCGAGGAGCCGTCCAGGGCCAGCGGCGGGATGATGGCATTGACGCGCGAGCCGTCCGGCAGGCGCGCGTCCACCATCGGGCTCGCCTCGTCCACATGCCGCCCCAGCGGCTCCACGATGCGCTGGATGATCGTGATCAGGTGGCGGTCGTCGAAGAAGCGCGCGCCGGTCTCATACAGGCGGCCCTTGCGCTCGACGAAAATACGCGAAGGCCCGTTGACCATCACTTCGTCCACGGTGGGATCGCGCAGCATCGGCGTGATGGGACCGTAGCCGACCAGCTCGTCGAGCAGCGTCTGGCGGAAGAGATCGTGCGCCAGATCGCGCGGCAGCTCATGGCGCACCTCGCGCAGCACCTGGTCGAGCGCCACCTCCAGCTTGGCGCGCAACTCGTCGTCCTGAATCTGTTTCGTGGCGATCTCGGGCAGGTTCAGCTTGAACAGCACCTGCTCGTGGATGCGCTTCTTCATCGCCATCATCTCGTCGGTGTAGAGGACCGCGAGCGCGGCCAGCGCCGGATCCATCGCGACAGCCTCCTGGCCGTCCGGCTCCCTGCCGCGCGCGGCAGCGGACGGCGCGCCCGACGCCGCGTCAAACACCAGCTCGTAGCCGCCGAGTGCCAGGCGGTCGCCCGCCGCCAGGCGCACCGGCCCGCTCATCTTTTCGCCGTTGTGCAACGTGCCGAAGGTGCTGCCCGCGTCTTCCGCCCAGCAGGCGCCGTCGCGCCAGACCAGACGGAGGTGCGTGCGCGACACCTTGGGGTCGTTCAGCACAACGCGGTTATCCGGCGAACGCCCGACGGTGTTTGTCTCGGCGGGATTCAGCTCGACGCTGCGTTCCGGCGTCCGCCCGTCACGGGCTATGAGGGTCAAGTTCGGCATACGCGCTCAGAAGAAGAAGAACCGGCGTTTGCGTTTCTCGCGCTCGCGCTGCTCGTTGGATTTGGCCGCCTCGTCAACCGTCGGCGCGGTCTGGATCGAGACCGGCGCGGCTTCCCGCGTCGCCCCGGCGATTTGCGGGCTCAGCAGGATCAGCACCTTGCTGTCCTCCTTGAGGTTGTTCTTCTCCGAGAAGAACCACGAGATCGCCGGCACGCTGCGCAAGAAGGGCACGCCCTCGGTGCTGGACTGCTCGATCAGGCTCTTCATGCCGGCCAGCACCATCGTGTGGCCGACCGGACAATTGACCGTTGTCTCGATGCGGTTGCGCTTGAGATCGTAATCCGTGCCGACCGGCACCGGATAGCTGAGCTCGATGTTCACGTCCACCGACGCGGTCTTGGCGTCCAGCAGGCCGCCCTTGATCTTCATGATGAGGCCGTAGTCGATGTCCTCCAGCGAGGTCGCGTCGCGCGTGGCCACTTTAACCTTCAGCGTGCCGCCGCTGTGGTAGGTACGCCACTCCGGCGAGTCGTTCTTAAAGGTCATGTGCCCGGCCGTCTGAAAGCGGCCCGGCCCGCTGCCGGCGAAGAATTTAAGCGCGCCCTGCAGGCCGCTGTTGATCGAATAGGTGCCGGCCCAGCCGGACGAGTTGTTGTCGAGATTGCCCTGGAACCCGGCCGAGGTGGAGTTCAGCACGATCAGGCCGGCCTTGGCCAGATTCACGCCGATCTGCTTCTCCTCGGAATCCGTCACGCCCACGAAGACCACGTCCATCTCGAGCATGGTCGGCACCACCTCGATGTCGAGCAGCGCCTTGACGCGCGGATCGTCGGCGGTCTGCGCCTGGGCGGCCTCGCCGCCCTCGCGCTTGCGCGGCACGGTCAGCCAGTTCTGCGCCTCGATGATCTGCGTGATGCGGTCTTTGTCCTTCTGGCTGTACACCAGGCCGTTCACGAAGATCGAGTTGCCGCTGAAGGCGAGGCGGATGGCGCCGGGCACTTTCTGGTTTTCCGGCGCGTCGGCGTCGAGCACGGTCAGGCCGGCCTTTTCAAAGGCGGCCTTAAGCGACAGCATCACCTCGGGGGCCGGGTAAAACGTGACCAGGTTGGCGACCGAATCCTTGTACAGATCGACCACCTTCAGCAGGTACTTCCAATGCTCGATGTTGCTGACCTCGCCCTTGAGCACCACGCGCCCGAGGTTGATCGCGACATCGACTTCCGGCACGGCGTCCAGATCGCGCTTGACCGCCGAGAGCACCGCGTTGATGTTCTCGAGCACGGTCAGCGAGAAAAGCGCCGACACGCTGCCCTCGCCGGTCACCTGCAGATCGGTCATGCCGGCTTTGAGTCCCATCACGCGCAGTTGCTGCGGCCCCAAGGTCTCCACCTTGGCCAGCGAGGGATCGGCCAAGCGGTAGCCCTGCACCGGAAAGGGCAGGTTCAGCAGCTCCATTTTGCCGACGCTGACCGTGACCGGCGTGGCGTCCGCCGCGCGCGCAGGCAAGGCGCGCGTCACGCCCAGCAGCAGCGCCGCAGCCAGGCAGCACCCCGCAAAACCCCATGTGAATTGGAATCTTTTCAGTTGCGTGTTCATCGTCACCTCCTAGTTCTGCCCCGCGGCCTTGGCCGGCACGGGAGCGGTGATGACGCCGGGAACCGGCGGCATCTCAAACGTTTTCAGTCCCTGCATCAGTTTGTCAAAGGTCTCCTCGTTCACCATGCCGGTGTCGATGCGGTTGATGGCCGCTTCGTCGCCGGGGCGGCGCAGCGCCAGCGTCAGGCGCGATTTGCCCTGCGCGGCGATCAGCACCTGAGCCTGCTGCGGCGGCAGCGCGAGGATCAACTCGCCCGCGCTGGCCTCGCCGCCGGTCGACAGCGTGCCCACGTCCAGCACGCGCACCCGCGGGAAGAGCACCAGCGTCGCTTCGCGCGCGATCTCTTCGGGCGCGGCCGAGAGGTCAGCCGTTTTCACCTGGCTCTTGACCTTGAAGGTGCCGATCACCGCCACCTCGTCGCCCGGCTGCACAATGCGCGCGATACCGCCGGCGGGCACGGTCAGCGAGACCGCCCACTCGCCCTCGCCCACGATATCCGCCATGCTGCGCGAGAGGCCGACATCGGAGAGCAGCACATAATCGCCCTGGGCGATCGAGCGCAGCGCCTTCTGGCCGACCACCATCTCGGCGCGCGTCCAAAAGATCGCCTGCGCCGGCCGGGCCGAGACGGGCACCTTCTTCTCCATGACCGCATCGCTGGTGAGCACCTCGCCGGCGTTCACATCACGCGCGACGGCCACGACCGTGGTGGTCTTCTCGGTCGCCTGCCGGCGCGCGTGCAGCAGCCGTCCCACCGCCAGCACGGCAGCCAGCCCCAGCAACACCGCCAGAACCAAGGGAATGAAATTCTTCATCGTCGTCCTTCCGTTTACCGTTCCTCACCCCAGGCGAAGCCGCATGTGCCCGCCTCTTTTTCCCACACCATGAACAGGATCCGGCGCGTTCCCCGAATCCAAAGCGTCAATTCCGAGCGTGCGGGCGGCCGGCCCAGCACGATCGTCTTGTCCAGCCGCCAACCGGCCGCGGCCAGCGCCGCCGCGCACTCGCCGCGCGCGGTCGCCACCGACCCGCCCAGCTCGCCGACCTGACGCCACGTCTCGCCCGACGTCTCGTCGACGGTCACGCGCGCCAGCGCCGGCAGCGCCACCGACGGCAGCGCCGCAGCGCCGCGCGCCGCCTGCACGGCCGCGGCCGCCAGCACCGCAACCGCCAGATAGCCTGCGCGCCTACTCATCGGGCCACCTCTCTTCAGCGATCTGCCGCCATTGCCGCGCCACCTGCTCCGAGTTATCGACCCCGTAGCGGTTGCGGATGTACCCCGGCTCGGCCTTCTCCCGCGTCCGCATCAGCACCACGTGCCGCTGGTCCGGCTTGTCGCGTCCCTGCATGGCCGTCGCCTGCTCCAGCGGCACGCCGCTGTCATACATGACCTGCCCCGCGTTAAACAGATAGCGTGTCCACTCCGGCATGCGCATATCGAGCCGCACCTGTCCGCTCACCTTATGGCTCCAGTCGTAAACCTGTTCGACGCGTCCCTCGCTGGCGGTCGGCCGGTGGTACTGGCTCGGCGAGCCGTTGGCCTCCGCGAAGAACAGTCGGTGCACCGTCCCTGCGTCTGTCTGCCCGCGGTCGCCGTAGCGCAGGCCCTTGTTCCACGCCACATACCGGTCGGCGACCACCAACTGCTGCCGCGTCACGATCAGGTCGCCGATCCACAGAATGCCGCCCAGCAGGATCATGTACAGGGGGATCGCCAGAACGGTCTCCAGCAGGACCGACCCTTCAGCGCCGCGCGCGCGCTCGCTCTGGCACCCCGTGTTCATGTGAGTCTGCCTTCTCCTCGCTATTCCGCCATCGGTCATCCGTCCACACCTTGAGAGTTGAACGTTGAAAGTTATCTTTTCGATCATTCACCGTACAACCGCGAGGCGGCCCGTCGTTGACCCAGAGTATATCCCCGGCCGCCGGGCCCGCACAACAAAAAACGCCCGTTCACCGGCTCCAGGTTTCATACTGCTTGTGCCGCTTGTAATCCTCGATGCGGCCATCGCCGCGCCCCTCCCGGCCCACCGTCCAGAGCGCCAGCAGGCTCAGCGCGAGCCATGTCCATCCTGTCACCTTCGCCATGCCTCACCTCGTCGTCCATAATTTGAGAGCTGAGCGTGGAACGTTGAGCGTTGAACGTTACCCCATTGATCGTTCACGCGCAGCCTCGTTTCTCAGTGCAGCACCCACGCCTCCGCGCCGCCGTACGACACGGGCGAGCCTTCGTTCATGCCCTTGGGCGCCCCCTGTTCGCCGGGCGCGCCCCCGCCGCCGTAGAGCGCCTGCCAGGGCCCGCTCTGCATCTGCGAAAGAATCTGCCCGGCCGTCTCGCCCTGCCACGCGCGGTCCTTGCCCTTGGCCCAGGCGCGGTGCAGCGGCAGCAGCACCGCATCCCAGTCGCTGGTCTTCAGGTTCCAGAGGCGGTCGCCGGCGTTGTTCTCATAGGTCACCTCGTAACGGCCCTCGGCCGGCCGGCGCGGCGTGGGGTTGTACCCGGCGATCGCCGCGCTCACGGTCCACATGAAACGGTTGCCGCCGTTCACCGTAAAGGGCTTCATGATGCCCACGTCGCCGCCCGCCGCCATGAACTGAAACGGATTGTTGAGGCGCCGCGTCAAGCCGACGCAAAGGCTGCCGCCCTTCGCAAAAAAGGCCTCTTTGAGCACCTGCGGCTGCGCGCGCTCGGTGATGTAGTAGGCGGGGTCGTAGATCTCGGGATCGTCGCCCTTGACCGAACTCGAGCCGGAGGTCTGCGCGATCATGACGCAGGCGCCCTCCACGATCTCCCAGACCGAGCTGCACCAGTCCCACTCGGAGATCAGGATCGGGTGGCCTCGCTTGTACTGGCGCTGGAGGCCGGGGCCGCCCGCGGCGTATTGCTTGACAAACCAGTCATCGGTGCCCGGGCCGAACACCTCGCGCGCACTGCTTCCCTGCTCGCGGATGTAGTCGGCGTGGCGCAGGAAATCCTCCTCCTCTTTCTGCTCCAGGACGCGGAAGGTGCGGTCGAGCGGCTGTTCCTCCTGCTTCAGCGCGTACATGATGCTCCCGCCGCCCGCGAAGCTGTCGTTCCACGTGTCCTTGGCGTTCTCCTTCAGGATCGCCTCGACCGTCTGCTTCACGCGCTGCGGCAACTTGCGGACCAGCTCCTTCTCCTTCTCGTTCATCGCCTGGATCTCGGAGCGGCAGCGGTCGATCTTCGGTGCCAGCGCGGTGTAGCTCTTGCCCTGCGACGCGGCGGACTGGCGCGTGGACTTGATCTGATCGGTGGTCGTGAGGTGGCGCTTGTTGAGCAGGATGCGCTTGTGCCCCGCGCCGTTGCCGACCGACACGCCCTTGCCGGTGCCGTACCAGGGCAGGCCGCGGTTGCAGGTGCTGGGCGCGTTGAACATCTGCATCTGCACGTTGTCGATCTCCCAGCGCTGGAGCGTCAGCCAGAGCCACTTGTCGACGATGTAATCCATCTCCATGCGGACCATCTGCACGTAGGTCCAGGCCATCGCCCGGTTGATCGCGGCGACGCGGCTGAGCGTGTCCGCCTGGACGATCGCGGCGGAGTAGGCGCCGGCATCGGCGCCGTTCTGCACCTCGACGCGCTGCCGCACGGTTTCGCCGATGGCGTAGACCGCGCACGCCATCATGAACATGGCGAGAAACACGATCATCGTGACGGCCAGCACCACTCCGCTGTCGTCCCGCCACAACCGCAACGCGGCTCTGTTCGCTGCATGTAGCATAGTTTACACGCTTGCTTACCAGCCGGAAGCCGGCAGCCCCATTTCCGGCAACACCACATAGGGCCGCGGCAGAACGGCCACCTCTTTGAAGCGCAGGTGCGCCTGACGGATCAGATC
>JAGOBZ010000104.1 GCA_017999015.1 Kiritimatiellia bacterium | reverse complement strand
AATGGGTGCGCGGACTGTGTGAAAAGCCCAGGGTCCGTTGCGCTCAGTGCGGGAACCGCCGGTTCCTGCCGGTAACCGACGATGTGGTGCGCGCGCATCTCTCTGGGCTCGATGGGCGGGGGCGGCCGTTCGTCATGGGCCTGTATCCGCTGCTGACGGACGAGCACTGCTGGTGGGTGGCGGCGGATTTTGACAAGGCCGCCTGGCGCGACGATGTCCGCGCGCTGGTCGAGACCTGCGCGGCCCTCGGCTTGCCGTGTCTGGTGGAGCGCTCGCGCTCCGGAAACGGCGCGCATGCCTGGTGGTTTTTCGCCGAGCCGGTGCCGGCCCGTCTGGCGCGCGACTTCGCGTCTTGGCTGATCACGGAAACGTTGGACCGCCGGCCGGAGGCGGGGCTTGATTCGTATGACCGTCTCTTCCCGAATCAGGATACGATGCCCAAGGGCGGCTTCGGGAATTTGATCGCGCTGCCGCTGCAAAAGCAGGCGCGAGCCGGGGGCAACAGCCTGTTTGTTGACGGCGAGGGCGAGCCGTACGCGGATCAGTGGGCGGTCCTCAGCCGTGTGAAGCGGTTCAGTCGTGCCGAGATCGAGGCCCGCGTGGCGATCGCCCGCCAACGTCAGCGCATCGTGGCCGCGCTGCCGGTGAGCCAAGACGAGGATGAGGCGGAACGGTTGTGGGAGCTGAATGCGGCGCCGCAGCCGGAACACGCGAACGGCCCGGCACCCATGCCGGCCGAGATCCGCGCGGTGTTCAGTGATCGGCTGTATCTCGACAGACGCGATTTGGCCGCGAGCGTGCTGAGCAGCATCCGCAAACTGGCCGCCTTTCAGAACCCCGAGTTTTATCGGGCACAAAGAATGCGGCTCTCGACATACGGCAAACCGCGCGTCATTTCTTGCGCGGAAGAAACGCCCGGAACGCTGGCGTTGCCGCGCGGGTGTTTCGATGCGCTGCGCGCGTGGAGCGCCGCGCAGGGTGTCCGGCTGAATGTGGCTGACCGGCGGGAACCGGGGTGCCCGCTGGAGGTCTCTTTTCACGGCGAACTGCGGCCGGAGCAAGTGCCGGCGGGCAAAGCTCTGCTGGCGCACGACACCGGGGTGTTGTCCGCCGGCACGGCGTTCGGGAAAACCGTCCTGGCGGCGTGGCTGATCGCGCAGCGACGCGTGAACACGCTGGTGCTGGTGAACCGGCAGCACCTTCAGGCGCAATGGACGGCCCGTCTCGCCCTGTTTCTGGACCTACCCGAAAAGGAGATCGGCAGGATCGGCGGCGGACACCGGACGTGGACCGGCCGTCTGGATGTCGCGCTGATGCAGAGTGTCGGGCGGAAAGACGCCGTGGATGACCGCATCGCCACCTACGGACAGGTGATTGTCGATGAATGCCACGCGGTCTCGGCACCCACGTTCGAGCGTGTGGTCAGTAAGGCGCAAGCGCGTTATGTGGTCGGGCTCTCCGCGACACCCGTCCGCAAGGATGGCCACCAGCCCATCATTTTCATGCAGTGCGGACCGGTCAGGCACCGGGTTCACACTCGCCAGTTGTCGCGTGTGGAACCCTTTGAGCATATCGTTCAGGTGCGGCCCACGGGGTTCCTCGCTTCGGTCGGCCTGATGGAGCAGAGCGACGCGCCAGCCTTCCACGCGGTATGCGACGAACTCTGCGCGGACGCGGGGCGAAACCGCCTGATTCTGGAGGATGTGGCGCGGGCGGTGGCGGAGGGGCGGTCGCCGGTGGTGCTGACCGAGCGCCGCGAGCATCTCGCGTTTTTCGCCGCGGCGCTGAAAGAGCGGGTACGGCATGTGGTGGTGCTCTGCGGCGGGCTCGGGCGGCGGCAGGTGGCGGCGCTGCAAGAGCGGCTCGCCGCCATTCCGGATGCCGAGGCGCGCGTGCTGCTCGCCACCGGTTCGTATCTGGGCGAGGGATTCGATGACGCGCGCCTCGACACGCTGCTGCTGGCCATGCCGATTTCATGGCGCGGCCGGATCGCCCAGTATGCCGGACGGCTTCACCGCCGTCACGACGGCAAGCATGAGGTGCGGGTGATCGATTACGCGGATCTCCAGGTGCCGATGCTGGCGCGGATGTTCGACCGCCGCTGCCGCGGGTATGAGGCGATCGGCTACCGGCTCGTGCTGCCGCTCAGCGCGACGCCCGGCTGGCCGACGGAGGTCGCGGTGCCGGTGGAACCGACGTGGCAGGAGACCTATGCGGCCAGTGTGCGGCGTCTGTGCCGCGATGGCGTGGACGCGCCGCTGGCCGATCTGTTCGTGCATGCCGCCTGGCGGGCGATTCCCGACGATGCGCGCGGCGCCGCGCGGGCGCGCAGCGCGACGGAGGCTTTTCTTTTCAGGCGGCTGGAGACACTGGAGGCGACCTGCGGTCTGTTCGCGCTCAACGCGCGTCTGCCGATCCCGTGGCAGGGGGGCGACGAGATGGAGGTGGATCTCTGCGCGGCATGCCTGCGTCTGGTCATCGAGCTGGACGGTGCGCAGCACCTGGGCGACTGCGAGGCCTACCGGCGGGACCGGGCCAAAGACCTGCGCATGCAGGAGTACGGATTCAGGGTGGTGCGCGTGCTGGCTGAAGACGTGTGCGAACGGCTGGACGACGTGCTGGACACCGTGCTTCGGGTGGTCGCCCATTGCCGTCAGCAGAGTGAGGCGGCCAACATGAAGGCGTCGATGTTTGCAAGCGGACTCAGCGGCGGGATGTCGCAGCCGGTCGACGGTATGTAGTTGGCGTATCCGTACGCCTTATGCATCATCTCGCGCGTGGCGGCCGCCACACGGTCCGGGGTTCCGTTGCGGAGATAAAGGGAGGGGCTCAGATTGCCTATTACCGGCATTTCCGGAGGCATTCCTTTGAGGATCTCGCCGATGTCGACCGCGTCGCCAAAGTGGTAGGCGCGCGCGCCGATTCCGAGAATGGAGGCGAGCAGCGGGAGCGTGTTTCCGCAGTTGTGGTAGATCACGCTGAACCGATCATCCTGCACGGTCTCAACGATCCGGCTCACATAACGGCTCGAGAAGGTCTCGCACACGCCCGGAGAAAGCAGCCCTGCGGCGGGCTCCGCAATGATCAGGCCGTCTGCGCCCGCGGCTTTGAGGGCCGCTGCATAGTCGCTGATGAACGCAGTCGCTTTCTCGAGAACGAGATGCGTCTGCTCCGGCTCCATCAGGCATTTGACCATGATTTCGGTCATGTCCATCAGTCGGCCGGACAACGAGAACGGGCCGATCGCCCCCGCGAAGAGGGGCCGGTCGCTGATCCGTTCTTTGGCTAGGGAAATCGCCTCCACGCACAGCCCCGTTCTCGCGCAGCCCACCGGCGGCACCACCAGCCGACGGGCGTCTTCGGCCGAATGAACAATCGCGCCTGTGACGGTCGGCACTTCGCCGTCACTGAACCTGACGGTGCTGCCGAAGGCCTCCGCTTCGACCGAGAGGTCCATCAGACTGACCGATGCGGCGCAATCAAAGCGCTCGGCCACGGCCTTCATGCAACGCGCCTGGTTCTCCGCGCTGCCGATCAAGTCCCGTACAGTGATGCCGAGCAACTGGATGCCCGGGAACGAGAGAAGGGGGAACGGCTTTTTGGGAGACGGTCCGCTCAGGGTCTTGAAAAAATCATGCATGCCTGCGCTCAGCCCATCTCCGAGACCAGCCGTTTCGCCAGTTCGGCGGCCGACGCCGCGTCGGATGAATAACCGTCCGCGCCGATGGTGTCGCAGTATTCCTGCGTCACGGGTGCGCCGCCGATCATCACTTTCGTGGGCACGCCGGCCGCACGGATCGCTTCGACGGCTGTGCGCATATTGGGCATGGTCGTGGTCAGCAGCGCCGAAAGCCCCACGACCTGGGCGTTATGCTCGCGGGCCAGTTCCGCGAAACGTTCGGGGGCCACGTCCACGCCCGCGTCGACCACCGCGAAGCCTGCGCCCTCCAGCATCATGATCACCAAGTTTTTGCCGATGTCGTGCAGGTCACCCCTGACCGTGCCCATGACCGCCGTGGCGGCCGCCTGTACGCCCGCGCGGACCAGATACGGCTTGAGCAGCTCCGTACCGGCCTTCATGGCGCGTGCCGCCACCAACACTTCCGGTACGAAAACTTCGTTGCGCTTGAAGCGCTGGCCGACCTCGCCCATCGCCGCGAGCAGGCCTTCGTTCAGAATCTTCTGTGCCGCAACATTTTCCGCCAGCAGCGCTGTCACAAGGTTTCGGACATCCGCCACCTTGCCGCTCTTCATCGCAACTTTGAGTGTTTCCAGATCCGCCATGTCCCGCTCCTTCCCGCAGCATCAATGAGTGATAAGTCAGTGAGAGCTTACACCTGCGGTGTGTGGAACGCCAGAAAGAGTGATTGCACTTGCTTTTCCAAAAACATGCTCTATATTTGCATCATGTGTTCAGAAGAGGGGGTGCCGACCTTCACGCTTCAGCAGGACCGGTTCTTGGCTGAGACTCCGACAGCGGTTTTTCTGTATCTGCTGCAGGATGGCGAAATCTATGCCATGAACAGTTTCCCGCATCTCCAGAAACTCGGTTTTCTGCTGGACGCCGATGAGATCGGTACTTTTCACAGCCATGAGTTCACCGAGGTGATCCTGCTGGTTAAGGGAAAGTTGATTCACGACATCAATGGCGCCCGCCGCAGCCTGGAGTCCGGATCGCTTGTGTTTGTGCGTCCCTACGACCTGCATCGGTTGCTGCCGGTCAGTGCCGAGCGCGCCGTTTTTGCCAGTCTCGTGCTAGCTGCTCCGGTCGTACGCGATCTCATGTCTTATCTTTGCACCCCAGCGATCGCGCATCGTTTTAATAATGCTCCGGAGGCGCCCTGCCTCCATCTGCCGCCGGATACGGCCCGCGTTCTGATGCTAGAGATGGAAAGGGTCAGCAACGAGCAGGCCGTCGCACCGCAGAACAGCGCACTCTTGGCGCGTGTCCTCGCAGCCCGGCTATTCGCGGGCTATCTTCTGCCTGAGGATACCGGAGCGGTGCGGGACAGACCCATGCCGCCGCGATGGCTGGAACGGCTGCGCGAGCAGGCCGAAAGCTGGGACTCCCTCGCGCATGCGCCGAATCGGCTGCACGCCGTCTGCCCCTGCCACCCGAGCCATCTCTGCAAGTGTTTCCGGCGCTATTATGATGAGACGCCCACGGAGTTCATCAACCGCCTGCGCCTGCGGCAGGCAGTGCGGCGGCTCAAGGATCCGGAAGCCAAGGTCGCCGCCATTGCAGCGGAACTCGGTTTTGACAGCCTGAGCCACTTTCACAGGCTCTTCAAACGTCGGTATGGTCTCACCCCGGCAGCTTGTCGCGGGGGGCAGGGTTTGTCTCTGTGGGGTTCAAGCCTGGTCGGCGACTTACACGAATCCTGTCATCAACGTGATCAATACCGCCGATCCTGATGTGCGCTTCCTCGACGGAAGCTGTTGCCGGTACTATGCCGGAGGCCAGGCGCTCTCCCCAAACAATGGATTATTTTGCTATTGACAGGGATGTCGGCCTGCGCTACTGTCACATTGTGATACCTGAGACACATCCGGGTGCTTGGCAAACAGGAGGCCGTTTGACATGAATAGACACGATCCAGCAGACGAGGCCGGTACGGGACAGCAGGAGTGCCTGGCCACGGCGGTGCGCAGGGCACTGGGCATGACGCAGACAGAATTTGCCGATGTGCTCGGCGTATCGGCCAGGGCCGTTCAGAGTTATGAGCAGGGGTGGCGGGAGATACCCTCCTCGGCGCGCCTCCACATGTTTGCCGTCCTGGCGGCCGCGCGCCGTTCGACGCTGGGTGACGTGCCGTGCTGGGAGGTGACGGGATGCCCCGAATCGACACGGCGAACATGCCGGTCACACCGCCTGAACGGCGGACTCTTCTGCTGGCTGGTAGCGGGCCGTGCGTGCGGAAGGCGCGGCGGCCGGAGTGAGCGACAGAGAATGTGCCTAGACTGCCCGGTGATTCGAAGGCTTTTCGCAGAGCAAACAAGAGACACACGACTTTCGAGGTGACGAACTATCAGAAAACAGGAGGTTGCCATGAACACACAACAATCCCAACGGGATCCACTTAGCGGCCAACGGGCGGGGCTTGCCGCCCTGATCCTGACTGCCGCTGCGGCTCGCGCCGCTGTGCCTGAAGGCCGCAGCCTTGATATCGAACGTCACGGTACGGCCATCACGCTTCATTGGCTCGGCATCCTGAATGCGCCGTACGAGGCGCAGGCCCGCAACGATCTTGCCCGGGATGGCTGGAGTCTTTTGGACACGGTCATCGGCGCAGACGGCCCCACCGCATACACGGTGCCGACCGGCGATTCGCCGGCGCGCTTCTTTCGCGTTCTGTTCCCGCAGCCGACCGTTGCGGC
Organism: Kiritimatiellia bacterium; assembly: GCA_017999015.1. Lineage (GTDB taxonomy): Bacteria > Verrucomicrobiota > Kiritimatiellia > RFP12 > UBA1067 > DUPH01. Next base: position 2,913 of record JAGOBZ010000104.1, on the reverse strand, counting down.
CGGCGAGCCTGCATTATTGACTCAAACGCAAAGCGCGACGATCGACGTGGCCGGCCTGTACTACTACGCAGGCGACCAGATACGGGTCGGCGGCATTCTTTTGAGCAATACGGTGTTCGTCAACGCGTCGCTCCTGCGCGCAAGTCTGCCGCCAGGACTTCCTGCCGGACGCCACGACATCGAGATTGTCAGCGGGCGCAGCGGGCAGGTCCTGGCGGTGCTGCCCGCAGCGCTGGAGGCCGTCGATCCGGCGGAAGACCCGTACCGGATGCTCCTTGAGCCGCCCGGCTGGCCGCCCGCAGGCCCCGGCGCAAGCGGCAGAAAGGGGATCAACGCCGTCAACGTCAAACGGGCTGCAGGTTACAGCGCGGCGGCCTTCCGCGAGGGCCGTGTCGCCGAGATCAAGCGGGAGATCGAGACGATGGAGTGGAATGAGGGTACGCGCAGAGGCCATGTCACCGTCCTCAAGAATCATGGCGTGGACGATGACTGTGATGGTGTCGCGCGCGGCCATGTCACCGTTTTGAAAAAAAAGGGCATCGACGAAGACTGCGATGACGTAATCGACCTCCTTCTTCACTCGGGCGAACTTCAGCAGCAGGCCGTCGACCTGTATCTTCCGGGGCGCGGCCTCGACTTCGTCTGGACCCGCACCTACCGCTCGCGCACCGGCGAGCCGACGCCGCAGGGCAATCGCTGGGCGCACGGCTACGACGTGCGCTGCCTCGTGAAACCCGGTGAGACCGCCGCCTGGATCTATGACGGCACGGGCCGCAAGGACCTTTTCCTGCGTCAGGCCGACGGCACCTTCGCCTGTCCCGGAATCTTCCGCGAAGGAACCCTTGCCGACGGCGTCTTCCGCCTCACCTTCGCCGACACCGGCTTCTGGGAATTCAACCCGCAGGGCACCCTCCCAGCCGCCGGCAAACTCGCGCGCATCCAGGACCGCAACGGCAACGCGCTCACCTTGGGCTACGACGGCGAAGGCCGCCTCGCCGCCATCACCGACACCCTCGGCCGCGTTCACACCGTCGCCTACACGCCGGAGGGACGCATCGCCTCCGTCACCGACTCCACCGGCCGCACGGTCTCCTACGCCTACTACGCAGGCGGCTCCAGCGGCGGAAGCCCCGGCGACCTCATGTCCGTGACCTCGCCGCCCGTCGTCGGAACGCCCAACGGCAACGACTTCCCCGACGGCAAGACGGTCTCCTATACCTACACCTCCGGCCATGCGGACGACCGCGCCAACCACCTGCTGCTGACCGTCGTCGATGCGCTCGGGCAGACGCCCTTGCACTGCGACTACGATCTCGATCCGCTCTCGCCGACCTTCCAGCGCTGCGTCGCCTTCCAGCGCGGCGCGCACCCGCCGGCCTGCATGACCTACATGCCGCAGGCCGCGTCACCCGACAACCGCTACGCCACAATGCGCTGCATCCTCAACGACGCCATCGGGAACGTGTCGGAAGTCTGCTTCGACATCCGCAACCGTTGCGTCACCGAACGCGCCTACACGGGCCGCGCGGTCGCCGGTCTGCCGGTGACAGACACCGCCAACCGTCCGACCGGCAAGCTCCGCGAAACCGACCCCGATGTCTTCGAGACGACCTACGCCTGGAACCGCGACAATCGGCTGTCGGAAGCCTGCCTGCCGGGCGGGAATGTGCTTTCTTTCGTGTATCAGGCTGAGCTGGACCCGTTGACACCCGCCCGCAAGCGCGGAGACTGCCGCAGCGTGCGCGAGCGCGCCCCCGCACCCGTTGATGTGGATGGCGACGGGCTCCCTGATACGGCCGAACGCATCAGCACTTACGAGTACGATCCGCGCTTCGGCTCAGAAACGGTCGTCCGTCAGGGTGCCACGCACGTCTGCCCGCACTGCCCGCACCCGGGATTCAGCGACCTGACATCGAGCGCCGGCGAGTACGTGAGAAACGACGGCTTCAAGGTCGAGATGGCGGGCTTCGTCACCTCCGAGACCGACCCTCGCGGTCATGTGACGACCGCCGAATACGATGCGCAGGGCAGAATGGGCCGCATCACCTTCAAGGCCAAGGAAGGCGCCACGCTGGACCGGGTCTACGAGTATGCCTATGATGCGTTTGGACAGTTGACGGCCATCACCCATGCGCCGGACGCCAACGGCCACCGCCGCGTCGATACGTACGCCTGGTCCCAGGGTCAACTCGCGCAATGCGTGGTCGACGCCGGCCCGGGCGGACTCGCACTGACCACCGTCTTCGAGCACGACGCGCGCGGCAACACGACGCGCGTCATCGACCCCCGCGGCAACGATGTCCTAACCGTCTACAACGCACTCAACCAGCCCGTCACCGTTCCCAAGCAGACTCAAGGCGCGACCTTCGGCGAGCGCGTTCGCACGACCTTTTTCTATGATGCGAACAACAATCTGGTCCGCATCGACCGCGAGAACCGCGGACCGGACGGCGCCTTCGACGAGACCCAGCCGTACTGGTCCTCGACCTACGAGTACGACAGCCTCAACCGCCCGACCCAGATCGCGCATGAAGCGGCGCACACGCTCCAGCAAAGCATCGTCACCAACCAGTTCGTCTATGACGCCAACGGCCGCCTCGCGTTGCATCGCCTGCCTGAGGCCGTCGGCGGCGCGGAACCCGACAATGTCGTCGCCTACGCCTACGACGAACGCGGCTTGCCCTTCAGCTCTGTCCGCGCCCCGGGCACCGGCTTGAGCGCCATGGACGTTTTCGATTATGACGCCAATGGCAACCTCGCGCGCAGCCACAGGATCGACGCCGCGACCGCCTCGCAGACCACCTTTACGTACGATGGGTTCGACCGTTGCGTCCGGGTCGTCGACGCCATGGGCAACGTCGTCACGCGGAGCTTCGATCTCGCCGATAACCTTGTCTATGAACGTACCGCCGG
>JAGOBZ010000103.1 GCA_017999015.1 Kiritimatiellia bacterium | reverse complement strand
CGCGCAGAGCCGGATGCGGCTGTCGCGCACCGCCGCGTCGGCCTTGAGCACGGGCGAGCGCTGGTAGAAGCTGCTGTAGGTCTGCGAGAGGCCGAACAAGTAGTCTGCCAGCACGCTGGGCTTGCAGGCTTCGGCGGCGCGCAGCACGGCGGCCGGGAACTGCATGAGCTGGAGGGCCAGCGTCTTTTCGACCGGCTCGTTCAACAGCAGGGCGTTGCCGAGCGGGTCGCGGCCTGGCACCTGGTCGGCATATTTGTCGAGCAGGCTGCAGACGCGGGCATGTGCGTACTGGAGATAGGGGCCGGAGTTGCCCTCGAGCGCGAGGGCTTTCTCCCAGGTAAAGACAATCAGGGTCTGAGGGTCGTGCGAGAGGTCGGCGTATTTGATGGCGCCGATGCCGATCGCGGAGGCCAGCGCCTGCTGTTCGTCCTCGGGCATGGCGCTGTTGGAAGTTTTGATGATTTCCAGCGCACGGCGCTCCGCCTCGTCCAGCAGCGCCTCCAGCTTGATGACATTGCCTTGACGTGTGGAGAAGGTGCCTTCGGGCAGGCGCATCAGGCCGAACCAGACATGCTCCAGACGCGTCGTGTAGCCCAACTTGGCGCACACCGCGAAGAATTGCCGGAAGTGGAGCTGTTGCCGCTCGTCGGTGACGTAGACGATCCGGTCGGGGTTGAACTCGGCGACGCGGCTGCGCACCGTGGCGATGTCGGTGGCGGCGTAGTTGAAGCCGCCGTCGCTCTTGCGCACGATGCAGACCGGCATGCCCTCCTCCTCCAGCTTCACCACCAGCGCACCTTCGCTTTCGACGGCGAGGCCCTTCTCTTGCAGCGTCCGGATGGTCTCGGGAAGTGCGCCGTTGTAGTAGCTTTCTCCGCGCGTCAGATCGAACGTCACGTCCAGCCGCTGATAGACGCGGTCGAACTCGTTGCGGCTGATGGCGATGAAGCGCTCCCAGATCGCGCGGTTTTCCGCATCGCCCTGCTGCAGCTTGACCAGCTCGGCCTTGCAGCTCTCGAGCCAGGCGGGCTCCTCTTTCGAGCGGTTGTAGCTCTGCACGTAGACGCGTTCAAGTGCTTCGACGGTCAGGGCATCGCGTTCGGCGTCGGTCAGGAAGGCGCGGTAGCCTTGGATCAGCAGGCCGAACTGCGTCCCCCAGTCGCCCAGATGGTTGTCGGCGATCACACGGTAGCCGAGGGCGCGGTGGATGCGGTCAAGGGCATTGCCGATCACAGTCGAGCGGATGTGGCCGATGTGCATCGGCTTGGCCACATTGGGGCTCGAGTAATCGATGACCACGGTGCGACCGTGCCCGGCGTCCGGGATGCCGAAGCGCGGCGCGGCGGAGAGTGCTGCGAGCTGCTCGGCCAGCCACTCCGGGGAAACGGTCAAGTTGATGAAACCGGGGCCGGCGATTTCGGCGCGCATCAACATCGGCGGCAGAGGCAGGGCGGCGAGCGCTGTCTCGGCCACGGCGCGCGGCGCACGGCGCAGGGTTTTGGCCGCCTGCATCGCGTCGTTACACTGGAAATCGCCAAAGCGCGCGTCGGTCGCCGGCTGAACGCGGATGCCCGCCCACTCCTGCGCTTCGCCGAACGCGGTCCGGAACGCTTGCCTTACCCACTCTGCCAGTTGCGCCTCACACCTGTTCACTGTCTCATCCATTGCAAAACCAACCTTCTTACCTCGTTTTGAATCGTCCGACCAGCATATCGGGACTGACGCCTTTCGTCACGCACAAAGCTGGGGGGCGGAAGGGAGGGGGCGCCTCCCCCTTGTCCCCGCTTGTGATTGAGCCTGTCGGCTGATACACTTCAGGAGCGAGGGCGAGAGGGGGTTATGTGAGCGCTTTTGAGGCAAAGGATCTGACGTATGGCGGTTTCGGTCCGGTCACGTTCGCGTTGTGCAAGGGTGAGATTGTCGGCGTGAGCGGACCGTCCGGTTGCGGGAAGACGCGCCTGCTGCGCGCCCTGGCCGACATGGATCCCTGGGAGGGGCATATTGAGTTGGAAGGGGGCGAGCCAACCGCAATCCCCGCCAGTCAGTGGCGGCGGCGCGTGGCGTATGTGCCGGCGGAAAGCCAGTGGTGGTTTGACGGTGTGGGCGAACATTTTCCCCGCGTTCCCGAAGAGGCCGACCTGCGCGCGTTGGGACTTGAGCCCGAGGTGCTCGGATGGCCGGTGGCGCGTCTGTCCAGCGGCGAGAAACAGCGGCTCGGCCTGTTGCGCTCGCTGGTGAACCGACCGGCGGTGTTGCTGCTGGACGAGCCGACGGCGCATCTCGACGCGGCGCGCACGCAGGCGTTTGAAGCGCTGGTCATCGGCCGCTGCGCGACCGGCATGATGGCGCTCTGGGTGGCGCATGACCCCGAGCAGCTCAAGCGCGTGGCTCCGCGCGGCTACCGCATGGCGGCAGGCGGCGTATGGAGGGAGGTGGACACATGGATGTGATCGCGCTTTCGTGGGGCGATATCCTGCTGGCCGCAGTGCCGCTGGCCGCGCTGGCCGCGCTCTTCGCCTGGCAGCGTCTGGGCCTGAGCCGCACGCTGATGATCGGCGCGGTGCGGACCTTCGTGCAGCTCGCGCTGGTGGGCGCGGTCCTGAAAGGCGTTTTCCAGAACGCGTACCCGCTCTGGACCTTCTGTTTCTCGATGGTGATGCTGGCCGCCGGCGCCTGGGAGGTCGCACGGCGGCAGCACCGGCGTTTCGCGGCAGGCTGGACCGTTGGATTGGCTGTGCTGGGGTTGTTCACCGCCGGCTTCACGGTGACCGTGTTCGCCGTGCTGGCGCTGGTGGGCGTGCGTCCCTGGTGGTCGCCGCAGTATGCGATTCCGCTGCTCGGCATGATCCTCGGCAACACCATGACCGGCATTGCGCTGGGGATGGACACGCTGACGCAGAACGCCTGGAAACAGCGCGCCGTGATCGAAAACCGGCTGGCGCTGGGCCAGACCGCGACTGAGGCGGTGGCCGACCTGCGGCGCGAGAGCGTACGCACCGCCATGACGCCGATCATCAATTCGCTGGCGGTCTGCGGCGTGGTGAGTCTGCCGGGCATGATGACCGGGCAGATTCTGTCAGGCAGCGATCCGCTGGCGGCAGTGCGCTATCAGATGATGATCATGTATCTGATCGCGACCGGCGCGGGCTTCGGCAGCCTGCTGACGGTACAACTCTGCGCGCGCCGCCTGTTTGACAGCCGCGAGCGGCTAAGGCTGGACCGGCTATGCGCCTGACAACGCGGAGGGTGATGGGCCGACAGTAGCGACAGTACCGGCAGAGACACGGCGGTGCCGGTGATACCGAGGACAGGCAAGAATACCTGTCCCGCCTTCTTGGAGTGCGGCGGCTTGCCGCCGCTTTCAAAGCGGGAGCAGGCTCCCGCACTCCACAGCCGCCTACACCACGATCAACAGAAAAACGAAACGCCCAACTCTCGGGCAGAAACCACTTGAAAGTTGAGCGTTGAACGGTGAGAGCTGTGCGTTCTCTCCCTTATTCTTTCGCAGCGGGAGCGTCGGGATCCGCAGCGAGCGCTTCGTCCTCTTCGCCGTCCTCGCCCAGCGGGCGGGCCGGCTTGAAATCCTGCTTGCCGAGATTCCAGGTCAGCCAATCCGAGAAGAGATTGCTCGAACGGCGGCGCGCGATACCCGAGCGGACTTGAGCGCGCATCATCTCGGCGGCCAGTGCATCGCCCGGCTGGCGGTCCTGCACATAAACCAGCAGCGACTGCGCGGCCGAAGCCGGAATGGCCTCGGACAACTCGCCCTTTTTGAGGGTCATGGCGCCGTACGCGATCGAGAAGCTGTTGGGGAAACTCTGGTTCTGGATCTCGTTGACCGAGTAGGTGAGCGACGTGGAGACGTTGAGCGCCTTGGCTTGAGCCGCAGCGGCGAAACTTTTCCCCTGATCCATCAGGGTGCGCAACTCCTTGCGCAGCTCTTTCACGTAATCCTGGAAAGCCTCGTTGCGGGCCTTGGCCAGGGCGCGCGGCCGCAGCTCGTTAAGAACGTTTTCATACGTCGGCGTATGGGCGGCTGAAAACTCCTTGCGCTCGATGACGTAAATGAACTGGTCACCCTTGACGATGCCGAAACGCGAGTCCGAACGCTCGGGATCCAGCTCAAAGGCGGCGTCCGCAAACGCCTTGCTGTTCTCGGTCCAATACAGCGTCTCATCGGCCGCGAAAAGCGGCGAAGTCTTGAGCGCGGCCTTCGCCTGTTCCGCCGCGACGTCGAGTGCGTTGTCGCCGGCATTGGCGAGTTTGCCGTAGATCGTGAAGGTGACGGCCGTGGAGGCGCAATAGCGGGCCTCCTCAAGCTGGAGTTCGGCTTGGATCTTGTCACGCACTTCCGCGAAGGGAATCGACTCCTTGGTGTTGTTGGTGGTCGTGCGGGTGTAGGTATCCGCGTGACTGTCGTAATACTCCATCAGATCATCCTCGGGCACCGAGACATGCGCCAGATAGTTTGAGACCGGAATCGAGATGTAGCGGACGGCAACGCGGTCGGGCAGGGCGAACGAGGCTTTGTTCTCTTCATAATATTTGCGCAGGTCCTCTTCGCTGAGGCGCATCTCGGACAGGGCGAAGCGGTTGCTGATGGCGGCAGCCTGCACCGTGAAACGGTCGGTCATGGCGGCGAGTTCATCCTCCAGCTCCATAGGAGAGACCCAAGTGGCCGAATCCACGAGCGCGGCGTTTTTCATCAGGGAGAGCTGATGCGAAATCAGGCTCTCGTACATGGCGGGCGTGAGGCCCTGCTCGGCGAGCGCCATGCGGTAGCGGTTGATGTCGAATCCGTTGGGCCCCTGGAAACCGGGCACTTCGCGCAGCGCATTACGGACCTCTTCTTTAACAGCCCCCATGCCATTCTTCTCGGCGGTCTGCCGGGCCGCGATCTGTTCCCACGCGCGGCGGTCCACGACGTTCGCGGAGGTTTCATTGTCGCGATTGCGCCCGAAGCCGCGGATCGCCTGAACCGTCTGCTCGAACTGGGTGTAAGGTATCTTTTTACCGTTGATCGAGCCGGCGTTCTGTGCATCCTGCGGACTCTGGAAGCACGAATCGACCGCCACGAATGCTATCGCAATGATGATGGCAAAGAATCCCCACAGGATACGGCTGCGGATGAGTCGGTTGAAATGATAGATAAACACGGCTAGTAGTCCAAAAGGATTAACACTCGCGCAAACACTCGTTTGACAAGAAAAACCGGAGGCTGCGCAGGCCGCCGGTTCTTCCGAAAACCTCTTCCGAAGCGGTTATTGTTCAGTGCCGGTCTCGCTCTTTTCCGCCTCTTCCTCTTTTGCGGCCTCTTTTGAAAGCAGGACCGGCAGCTCCTCTTCCATTTTCTCTTCCGCGCCCGACTGGACGAGTTCGCCGGTTGCGACCCCCGAACGCCCTTCCGCATATGCGAAGCGGTGTTTGGCGATGCCTGTGGGACTGACCACGAGCGCCGCGATCACCGGGCGACCGCCCACCGGCGCATTCTCGCGCCAGATTTTGACAACCGCCTTGGGTGACATGCCGTAGCTGACCGGCTCCTCCTCGCCTTTATTCAGGACAATCACGAAATCACCCGACACGCTGGTCAGCCGGCTGAACGAGCGGTCGACAGAGGTTTGAATATTGACGGTGTTCGCCGCACGCAACGCGGGGATGTGGTAGTGGGGCCCCTCGATGCGCGCCGCCCCTGTGATGGTGGCGATTTGAAGGGTCTCCGTGCCTGCGGCGGTGGTGAGTGAATACTCGCCACGGCCTTCGAGATTCTTGCAGGCGGCGTTGGGCGTACAGACACTGAAACTGCCCTCGGGCAGATTTTCGCGCAGGCTGGTTTTGACGGTTCCGGAAAACAGCCTCAGCACACGGTTGTCCGACTGCTTGTCGGGCGCCTCCACGCAGACTTCCGTGCCGCTCACGAGCTGCGCGCTCTCTTGCCCCGAAAACACCAGCGTCGCCGCGCTCTCTGGACCGGTGCGGAAACGTGTCCCCAAAGGATACACTTTATTTTCAACCGCAGCAGAATATGAACCCAAGTCCGGATTCTGCGCATCACATTTGCCGCGCACTTGAACCAACCGCACCATCGGCATAAAGATTTTTGCGGGGGCCTCCTGCTGCTCGGCGGCTGGAGCCTGCCCGTCGGCCGCGGCCGGCTGGGCCTCTTCCTGCGCGTGGACGGCCGTCATCCAGACGGCGGCCAAGGCACACACACTAGACCGAATCACTCCTGCTTGCTCCATCATGGGGACTGCTCCCTTGCTCATGCGGGTTAAAAAACCTCTCCTGCAATTAAAGAAGATTGGGTCATATTAAACCAAGCAGCCCCCCTAGTCAACCGTAGCTTGTCACCTCTGGTAGACGCTGGGGTCGAGCGGCTGGATGTCCAGGTCTGGCTTCCAGTTGGGCGAGGCGCTATAAAAGTGCATGGCCGTGTTGAAGACCAGATCCTGGATCACGCCGTCGCTGTGCCCGTCGCCGCGCATATACTCCACCACCTTGATGAGCGAGAGCGGATCGGAGACGCCCCAGTCGGCCGAGCCGTTGACGATCACGCGTTCGTGGCCGTACTGTTTGACCATGGCCGAGACGCGCTGCGGATTGAGCTTGGAATACGGGTAGACGGTCATGCCGGCGTAGCAGCCTGAGTCCAGCGTCTGCTTGATCGTCTCCTCGGTGTTGTGGTCGACGTCGATGCGCTCGACGGTGAAGCCCTCGGCCTTGATGATCTCTAGGATGCGCCGCGTGCCGCGCAGCTTGTCGACGTGCGGCGTGTGCAGGATGACCGGCATCTTGCGCGCCTCGGCCATGCGGAGCTGGCGGATCATCGCGTGCTCCTCATTGGGCGTGTTGAGATTGAGCCCGATCTCACCCATAGCCACGCAGCGCGGATGATCCAGATACTCGCCCAGGCCGTCGATCACCTCGTCGGCCAGCCCGCGGTCGTCCGCCTCCTTAGGATTCATGGCGATCGCGCAGAAGTGGTCGATGCCGAAACGCGCCGCGCGCACGGTCTCGAACTCGAGGATCAGCCGGAAATAGTCGAAGAACGACCCCGCATAGCGGCGGTTCGTGCCCAGCCAGAACGAGGGCTCCACGCAGGCGCGGATGCCGGCCCGGTACAGGGCCTGGTACTCGTCCGTGGTACGTGACAGCATGTGGATATGCGGTTCAATGATGGTCATGCTCGCTCCTCCTCTTTTCCAGCAAGACACCCTGATGTCCGGCCGGGATGACGAGGCGGCCTTTGTGGAAGGCCGGCGTGTCAGGATTGCCGGAGATGCGGTGTGCCCATTGCAGGACGGGTTTGTCGGGGTTCGAAAAGTCATACATCGCGACTTCACGGTTGATCCGCGAGGTGATTGCCACACGCATGCCGTCCGCGCGCGGGATGCCGCAGATGCCGCGAGCGGCGAACGCGGCGGGGAGTTTTCGGAAGCGCCATGCGCCTTGGGGGGGGCGTCCGTCGGGCGTGCGGGGCTCAAGGGCGTAGAGGTCTTCGCGCGTCGCCAACACGCTGTTCCCCCCGAACAGGCAGAGAGAATTGTAAAGCGAGAGGCTGTTGCCAGGATCCCGTCCGGCGGAGCGCGGCTTCTCGCCTGAGATATCGATCCATTCAACCCCCCGGTACGGATGGGACACGCCTAAAAAAGGGCCCATCGGTTTATCCATCACGTAACGGTCCCACAGGCAGGTGCCGTATGTCGCGAAAACATATTCAGGCTTGGCGGGGTTGCGGACATCGAAGAACCTGTACCCGGAATTTCTGGATGACGCGATGATAAAATTCTCGCCGGCGGGCCACACCCAGAGGGCCACATCGGCGGCGGGTGACAACTGCGGGATCCGGCCGATTTCACGGAATCCGGCTGGCCCATCAAGCTCGTAGATGCCAAACCCGTCGTAGCCTTCGGCGGTGAACAGCCGTGAGCCTGACAGCATCACGTCGTAGACATGGGCGCGGCCCTGGAGTTCTCCCGTTTTTTCGAAACCGCCTTCGGGCTTGATTCTGAGGACGCTCAGTCCGGCATCGCTGCAGGCCGCGTAAACGAGATCGCCGGCAATGGCGACAGCCCGCGCCTGTCCGGGTTTTTCCGCTTTCCACACATGGAACGCCGCGGCATCCGTGGGGTAAGGCTCCCGGTAGGAGGCGTTCGCCGGGAGAACGCCTTGGGCTGCGGCAACGTTTTTCACGCCTTCCACAGGAATGACGTAGGCGCCTGACGGCATGGCCGTGAGATAAATGCACCCGTCGCCGATGGCCAACGAACTCATCGCGGCAGACGGCCAGTCGGGATTTTTTTTGTCCGGCAGGGTGAACCTTTCGAGGAGGCCCGGTTTCGCCGGGTCGCGTACATCGACAACAAAAAGCCCGTTGTGAGAATCGAGGCAGAAGGCCATGCCGGCCGAAACGCGTGTTGTCCAGAAATCTTCGTTCCGCGGCTTGAAATTCGGGAAGTCAAGCCGGGCGACGGGCTTCGGCTGCGCCGGGTCGCTGATGTCGATGATGTTTAACCCGCGGCCGGCCCCCTCCGCGTCCACGGCCGACAAGCCGGGCCTGTGGCGGGCATCGTGTCCCGTGGAGGCGTAGAGGTAACGGCCCTCCAGGGCGAAACCGTCGCCGAAACCGTACAGCTCGGCGCGCGCCACCTCGCGCAGCGTTTTCATGTCCCGGGCGTCGAAAATCGTGATCTCGCCGGAATGCCAGTCGCCGCTGAACAGCCAGCCGTCCCGGTAGCGGTTGCTTTGCGATTCTGCGGTTTTGCGCATCGCAATGTGGGCGGGACGGTCAGGGTCAGAGATGTCCACGCATTCGACGCCGTTCTGGCGTTCAGAGAGGAAGGCGACGTTGCCGGCGACATCAATGCCGGTGGCGAATTCAACAGAGTCGAAACGCGAACGGACTTTGGGGGCCGACGGCTCGCGCGCATCAACGATGTAGAGGCCGGTTTCCCGCGACACGACATACACGAACCCCTCCTTAGACGTGATCTGCCGCAGATTGCCGAGACCGCCGATCTGCCCCAGCAGCTTGGGCTGAAGCGCCTCCGTGATATCGTAAATGTAGAGGATGTGCGAGGCGCCCACGTAGAGACGGTGCCCCTCCGCATGCGCGGCCATCGCCCGCTCGTGGACGTCGGGCAGCCGCATCGGCGTGCCGAGCGGTTTTGCATCGGCGGCGGAAGGGTCAAGCAGCACCGCGCATGCACAAAAAACGGCCAAGAAACAGGATGTTTTTCCCTTCGTCTTCATCACGCCTTTTTCCTTACTCTTGCCGGTAAAGAATACCCCATGCGGACGCAACCCGCAACCGAATTGG
>JAGOBZ010000102.1 GCA_017999015.1 Kiritimatiellia bacterium | reverse complement strand
GTCGGGGCGGCGCTTCACCCTGATCCTCTCCCGGCGGGAGAGGGCGGAAACCAGGACGGTTCGGGTGAATCGAATCCATCGGCTCTTTCGATTCACCCGATTCATTCGAAATGGAACGGAGTCAAAAGATGAAAATGACGAACGGAATGTCGCTCGTGCTGGCGGTCGCCGCACTGCTGGCGTCAGACACGGGCGCGGCAGTGACGGCGGTGTCGGACGATGCGACGCTGGACACGCGCGGACTTTCGACGGCGGCGGACGAAATGGACCAGGGCCTCGACTCGCGCAGTTTCACGGTGGAGTGGTCGGAGGCGCATAAGCTCAATACCAAGAAGATCGTCGGGACAATGGTCTTGGTGAGATAGGTGAGAACATACAATGTCTGATGTGCCATACTGTATAAAAGTGTCAGCCCGTTTTCTGATGGCCTTCGCGCTTGCGGGCACAACCTTCGGCGCGATCGACAAACCGCTGCTGGAGGTGAATTTCGGAAACCCGGGCTGGATGGAGTTCATGCCGGTGAGCACCAACGGCATCTCCGTAGACGGCGATATCGTGCGTCTCCTTCCCAAAGCGTTCATGAGAACGGGATTGCTGCCGCTGAAGAAGGGGGATATCATCATGGCGTCCATCGACGCCTCCTGCACGGGGATTATGCCGCCCGACGGTCAGCCCGGCTGGTGTATCGGATCGGCGACGATTCAATTGTATGACGCATCGGGAAAAGAATATGCGCATCAGGACATCTGTCTTATCGGCGGGGACCGTGATTGGGATCGACGCGAGCGGAGGATCATGCCGGACGGGCGTTGCGCCTTCATGAGCGTGGCCCTCGCAAACTACGGGAAATCAGGGGAGGTGATTTTTCGGAACCTGAAGGTTTCTGTCAATAGTGAGAATGTGGAGTTCATCGGGGACAGCGGCTTTGAGAGCGTGCTGGGCGCCAACTTCTGGTTCTTTAAACGCGACGGAACCGACTGGGACGGCCTCACATGCTGGGAAGAGACCGGACGTGCAGACTTGGACGAAAGGGTATTCGCTGCGGGACGTCAGGCTCTGCGCCTCTCCGGAGGCGGTGCCACGGTCGTCAGCAAGGAATTCCCGTATGACGGCGGGACTCTCACCCTCAGCGGGTGGCTGCGCGCCGTAGGCATCGGGCTTGCGAACGACAAGGCCTCTCGATCCAACTCCGGTATTCAACTTGTTGGGCTCGACGGGCGGGGGCGGGTGCTCGTTCATAAAGACTTGGAACTGCCGTCCGGAACACGTCCTTGGCATTTCCGGCAGTCCGAATTCGTCTTCCCGGACACGGTGAAGAAGGTTCAGGTCTGGCTCAGGATGTGCGCAGGCGCCGAGGGGACGCTGTGGCTGGACGAGGTCAGGCTCCGCAGCCGCTCCGGCAAGGCCGCGTTGCCATTCGACAAGGACAGAGCAAAGGTCTCCGTCGACTTCTCTGCGCCCGAAACCAAGGCGATCAACCACAAAGCGTGGGCGGGAGTGGGCGGGGACTGGATTGGCCGCGAGGATGTTCAGCAATGCCTTCCCATGCTCAAGGCGGCGGGCTTCGAATATATCCGCATGAGGGATATTGCCAACAGCCTGAACCTTTATCCGCGCGATAATAAAGACGGGACTCCGGATTACAACTGGAGCAAATTCGACAAGCTTTTCGACGTACTCGTGAGGCAATATCAGTTTGTTCCGATCCTCGCGCTGGGGCATACGCCGCGCGCCTTGGACCGTCCCGGCTCGCGCCCTGATGCGACGGGGTGGACCAACCGGACGCCGCCGTCCGACATGAAGAAGTGGGGTGCCTTCAACGAGGCCATTTTTGCGCATGCCATTGAACGCTACGGCAAGGAGGAGATTGCAAAATGGCTTTGGGAAATCTGGAACGAGGCCAGCGGTGAATTCGATGGCACACCCGGGCAGTTCGCCGATCTGAGCGAACAGGTCTATCTCGCGAAGGAACGCATCGAGAAGGCATACGGGGCCAGGATTCTGATGGGCCTCACCAGTGGCGGGGGGCCGATATCCGACGGATGGATCGTGCAACGTCTGAAAGCCATCGGCAAGGAACATCTCGTTGACCACCTCTCCTACCACAACTACGCGGGCGCGGGCGACTCCATCGAAATCATTTCACGATATATCGAAGACCAGCGGGCCTTCCTCGGAGCGCTGTCGGACCGGAAGGATTATCAGGTCGGACAGACCGAGTGGAACTGCACGGCGATGTTCAGCACGCGTACCGATATGCCCTGGAACGCGACGATGGCTGTCAAAATGGCGAGAATCTATACCGACTCCAAACTGGACTACTCCGCCTTTTTCCATCTGGTCGACCACGCCGAGAAGAAGATGAAGCCGGGGCTTTTCGAGACCGGGGACTTTGGACTCTTCACGCGGCCGAATGAGTGGCCCGCCCCCATCACGCATCAACCCATCCCCAAACCGGTCTATAACGCCTTCGTGTTTCTCAATGAACTGAAGGGTGGAAAACGACTCCCGCTCGTTTCCAGTAATGACCCCGTGGACGGCCTGGCGGCCGTCATGCCGGACGGCTCGGTGCGGATCGTCCTCACGAGTTATGATGAGGACATCGCGCGCCAGCCCTACGCCACCGATGTGTCCGTCGAGGTCAAGGGACTCCCGAAGAACGCGGCGTACGTCTGTGCCCGTCTCTGGGCCGCCGACGGGCAATACGGCAACAGTCACGGGGAGTGGGTCAGACTCGGCAAGACCACCATTTCTGACAGGGAGGCCAACGGCAGAATCATGGAGGCCTCGAAATACGGCGTGCTTGAGCCGCCTGAAGTGTCCCGCGCAGACGGCAAGGCAACATTCAAGCTTTCTCTCCCCGGCCCAGGAATCAGGCTGGTAGAATTAAAGCCTGAATAAGGGAGCCATCGTTTGCGCCCGAGCGTCATCAAAACAGGGCAGGCCAAGAATTATTATAGAACGCTTATCTTTGACATGATTGGATTATACGTCTAATATTAGAGACATTATGAAAAAAACGCTGGTTTTGCCTGTTTCTTCACGCAAGGTCTTGCCTCTCTTCGGGGAACAGATCAAGCTCGCGCGCCTACGCCGGAAATTGAGCGCCGCCGTGGTGGCGGAGCGGGCGGGTATCAGCCGTTCGACGCTTTGGCAGATCGAGAAGGGAAACTCCAGTGTAACCTTCGGCGCTTACTTTCTCGTCTTGTTTGCGTTGGGGCTTGAGCAAGACCTCCTGTCCGTTGCCCAAGACGATGTGCTCGGAAGGAAACTTCAGGACGCCCGGCTCGTCATGCGCAAACGAGCGGTGAAAAAGCAAAAGGCGGTAGCGCCATGAGCGGCGTTACGCGACAGATCCGCGTCTATGCCGACTGGGCCGGACTGAACGGCCCCCGTCTCATGGGGTATCTTTCCATGGACAGGGTTCGCGGCAAAGACGTCTTCGCGTTCGAGTACGACGGCGACTGGCTGTCGGGAGGGCTGGCGCAACAACTCGATCCGGAACTCCAGTTGTTCAAGGGTAAGCAGTATCTGCGTGACACCAAGCAGAACTTCGGCATTTTTCTCGATTCCTCGCCAGACCGGTGGGGCCGTCTGCTGATGCGCCGCAGGGAGGCCTGCTATGCCCGGCGCGAGAAACGTAACGAGGTGCGACTGTCGGAACTCGACTATTTACTGGGTGTCTACGACGGCCAGCGCATGGGTGCGATACGGTTTCAAGAAGGCGCACACGACTGTTATCTGAACAGTGACGAACGGATGGCAACGCCCCCGTGGACGTCGCTGCGTGAATTGGAGTATGCCAGCCTCAGGTTTGAGGAAAGCGATGCGCTGGATAACGAGGAGACACTGAAGTGGCTGAATCAGCTCCTTGCGCCGGGTTCATCGCTGGGCGGTGCCCGCCCCAAGGCCGGGGTCGTTGATGACCGGGGTAGCCTCTGGATCGCAAAGTTTCCGAGCCGTTCCGATCAGGCGGACACCGGGGCATGGGAGTGCGTTCTACACGAACTTGCAAGGAAGGCGGGTCTTCAGGTCCCAGAAGTTGCCGCACGCACGTTCACGAGCCGGCACCACACGTTCCTGTCGCGCCGGTTTGATCGCGAGCCATCCGGTCAACGGTTTCACTTCGCTTCAGCCATGACGTTGCTGGGCTATGCGGACGGAGCGAATGCGGCGACGGGTGTCAGTTATTTGGAGCTGGCCGAGTTTATCATGAGGCACGGAGCGGCACCCGACGCCGACCTCGCCGAACTCTGGCGGCGGATCGTCTTCAACATCTGTGTGAGCAACACCGATGATCATTTGCGGAATCACGGGTTTATGCTTTCAGTCCAGGATGGATGGACGCTCTCTCCCGCGTATGACATGAACCCGAATCCGCATAGTGACGGATTGACGCTCAACATTACCGAAAACGACAACCGGCTTGATCTGGACCTGGCGCTGGAGGTGGCGCCATCATTCCATCTGGATGGCCCCCGCGCGAAAGAATTGATGGCCGCTGTTCGTCACGCGGTGAAACAATGGCGGCATGTGGCAACACGTCGAGAACTGTCGAAAGCGGAACAAGAAAAAATGGCAATGGCTTTTTCGCGGGCGTGACAATGTGTGCGAGTGGGTGACACCGCAAAGGGATGTCCGGCATGATGGGGGTTGAGGTCTTGTCAGTGTGAACGGTAACGGAGGCTCAAGGCATGATACGGTTCGGATTTGCAGGGTGCGTGATGATGATGGCGGTTGCTCTGCGTGCGGATACGCTGGAGAACCGGTTCCGCGAGTTGCCGAGGGCGGCGCGGTGCAACACGGGGCCGCTGTTCTGGCTGCACGGGGATGAGACGCCGGAACGGCTGAACGCGGTCCTGGACAAAGTGGCAGAGGGCGGCAACGGCGCGTTCACCGCCGAGTCGCGGCCGCACAAAGAGTGGCTGGGCGAGGGGTGGTACCGCGACCTCGGCATCTGTCTGGACGCGGCGAAACGGCACGACTTGAAGATGTGGATCTTTGACGAGGACTGGTGGCCCAGCCAGACCGTGGCGGGCAAGGTCCCGCAACAGTACGCCGCGAAGCGGCTGAAGGGCCAGGCGCTTCTTCTCAAGCCGGGCGCCCGTTACGACGGCAATCCCGCAAAGGACGCTGCCTTTGTCGCACTCGTGGCCGGCCGCCTGGACAAAGAGGGCCAGGCGGTGGTGGCCGATTCGCTGGTGGACCTGACACCGCTGGCACGCAAAGGCCCTGTCTCGTGGAGAACTCCCGCCGACGGCGAGGCGTGGCAGGTGATGGTTTTTTCGTGGGTGACCGCGCCGCGTCTCAAACAGGGCAACCGCCTCTCCGTAGACGGCATGAGCCGGGATTGCGTGGCGTGGTTCATCCGGACGGTCTATGAACCCCACTATGCGCGGTTTGGGCAGGCGTTCGGCAAAACCATTGCCGGTTATTTCTACGACGAGCCGGAGACGGCGGGTGACTGGGGCACGGAATTGGATGCCACTTTTAAAGCGCGCGGCGTGGCGTGGATGCCGTGTTATGTGGCGTGGCTCTTCACGCTCGCGGGCGAAGCGCAGCCTGCGGCCAAGTATCAGTATGCCGAGGCGCGCGCCGAGACGTGGGGGCGCACGATGTTCGGCGGAATCACCGAGTGGTGCCGCCGGCGCGACGTGCTCTCCATCGGGCATTTCATGGAGCACAACCGGCTCTACGTCCACAACGACTACTGCGCGGGCGATATGATGCTGCTTCAGAAATACAGTTCCATGGGCGGAATCGACGCGGTTTTCGATCAGTTTGTCATGGGACAGCGCGATACGCGGCGCGATGCGCCCTGCTGGCAGACGCCCAAACTCGCCAGTTCCATCTCTCACGTGTATGGCAAAGCGGATGACCTCGCGATGTGCGAGATTTTTGGCGCCCGCGGCCAGGATCTCACATACCCGGAAATGAAATGGTGGGCAGACCGCATGCAGGTCTGCGGGGTCAACGTGTTGATTCCGCACTCCTTCAACCCGCGTGCGCCGCACGATACCGATTGTCCGCCCTACTTCTACAACGGCGGGTTCGAGCCGCGCTTAGCGCTCTACCGCGTCTGGGCCGACTACACGAGCCGCCTGTCGTTGCTGCTCGCCGGCGGCCGCCACGTCTGCCCCGTGGCCGTGCTCTTCAGTGGCAACGCGCGGCAGGTCGGCGCGTACACCACGCCGGAAGATTTGACGTCGGCCTTGCAGGACGCGCTCTACGACTGCGACTGGCTGCCGTTCGAGCGCTTTGAGGACGGCGTCACGAAAATCAAGGGCAACGAATTGCGTCTGCACGGCGAACGCTACCGCGCGCTGGTGGTGCCGCCGGCCGAGGGCATCACGTTCGCGGCGCTTGAGAAGGTGCGGGCCTTCTTCGAGGCCGGCGGCACCGTGATCGGCTATGGCCGGCTGCCGGAGCGTTCGCTGACGCTCGGCAAGACGGCGGCGGACATCGCACGGCTGCGCGAGACCATCTGGGGCGCGGACGCGCGACCGGGCAAGTCGGCGTGCCGCACCGGCAGGCGGGGCGGGCGCTCCTATTTTCTGGCCGAACAGCCGACACCCGAAGCGCTGGCCGCGGCGCTGGGCGAGGCCGGCGTGCCGCCTGTGTTGCGCGTACTTTCAGGCGAGACCGGCGGCTGGGTACACGCGCTGCGGCGCGTCGACCGCGAGGGCCGCGACGTGCTCTTCATCGCCAACCAGAACACCAACGACGCGGCGCGCGCCTTCACGTTCCACGCGCCGGATGCTGCGGGCGTGCCCGAGGTCTGGGACGCGATGCGCGGCGAGGTGACTGCGGTGCCTTGGCGCAAGGAGGCGGATGACGTGTCCTTCGACCTGACGCTGGAGGGCGGCGAAAGCGCGCTCGTGCGTTTCGCCAAGCGTGACGCGGGGCGGCCGGCCAGGTTGACATCGGCATCGCGGCCGGTTGCGACCTTGCCGGTGTTTCCTGACGCTTCAGCCGATCCGGTCGTGTATCCCGTCGCGCCGGATAACGCGTTGACGGTCAGTCCGGTCACAGGCTCGGTGTTCCAGGGTGTCGTGACGGTGCCGCCGGAATTGCTGGCTGACGGCCGCCGAGCCTATCTGGTGTGCGATCTGGAGGGGCGGCACGGTTCTCCGGACACGTTGCGGATACTCAAAGCCACGTATGCGGCCATCGATGGCGCGGGGTCGGCGGATGTCACCCGGTTTGTCAGCGAGCGTGTCCGCGGCGGGGCGCGAGTCGTTCCCGCGCTGCCCTCCATACTTGGCGGTGATCCCGCGTACGGGCATGTGAAGACGTTGACCGTCGAGTATGAGGATGACGGCAAACGCGCGACGGTCTCCGCCCGCGACGGCGCAAGGATCACGCTGCGCCCGCAGGCCGAGACCGCGGCGGCCGTGCGTGTGAACGGCGCGTATGCGGGCGGATTTATCGGCAACCCCTGCCGTGTCAATATTACGCGTCACTTGCAACCGGGAAGCAACACCGTGCGTGTGGAGCCGTTCGGGGTGCAAAACGTACGTGTGGAAACGTATTAGGAGACATCGGCACCCACAGTAATGCCATGCGCACACACATGTGGGACGAGGCCTCCGGAACGTTTCTTTCTGTTAACCGCGACACGCTGGAGAAAATCCCCGTCGCGACAATCGGAAGTTGGATACCCCTGATGGCAGAGGTCCCGACGGACGTGATGGCCAAACGGATGGCAGAGGCCATTCAGACCGATCACTGGAACACGCCGTTGCCGGTGCCTACCGTGGATCGCAAAGACAAGAGGTGGAAATCGGACGACTATTGGCGGGGCGACGTTTGGCCGGCCCCGAACTATCAGATCGCCAAGGGATTGGCGCTGTACGGGCACAAGGAAGCCGCCGCCCAAATCGCTGACAAAACCGTTGCAAATGCGATCAGGAACGGTGTCAGCGAGCACTACGACGCGGTGTCGGGAAAACCGCTGGGCGTGCGTTTCCTCGGCATGTCCTGCACGCTGGTGACCTTGATGCTGGATGGGCTCTGCTCAACGCATGCGCTCAAGTTCAAGTCGCCGTGAACGGCGGCCACAGAACGGGAGAGGATGAAGAGGTAATCGGTTAGCGACCGGGGGAGTGCGAAGAGCATGCGTTTCTGGTGAAAAGGGGAGCAGGAAATCGGGAGCGCGGGCTCATTTTGGAGTGCGGCGGCTTGCCGCCGCTTTGGAAAGCGGGAGCAAGCTCCCGCACTCCACAAACCGGTCGCAGCCCATCGTCCGTCTCCCTGGTTTCGGGTTTCTGGTTTCGGGTTTCGGGTTGAGTCAGACAGGTCAGACAACTCCTCCCTCCTCCATTTTCTCCTTCCGCAATCGGTTGTTGGCCTGGGCGTGCGGGCTCATTTTGGAGTCCAAGGGCAAGCAGACGCTTGCCCCTCCCGTGTGCCTGATGCCCGTATAGAGTCAAAGAACTTTTCGGCAGCGGTATTACAACGAACCCCGCCGCGGGTAGGTCTGGCGGTCGATCACGCTGCCGTCGAGGCGCTTGAGTTCAGCGGTCATGCGGCCGGCGGCCCGGTCGAAGGTGAGCAGCAGGTAGCTGGAGACGCGCTCGCAGACCACGGCCTTGGCGTCGCGGTAAACGTCGCCGGGCTTGGCCGCGCAGGTGTTGTAGTAGGGGAAGCCGTCGCTCTCCACCGCGCGTTCGGCGAAGTAGCCGAAGCCGGTGATGCACAAGGTGCCGCGGCTGATCATCGCGTGCCAGGCGCCCTGTTCCAGCGCGCGGCAACTGCTCTTCTCGTTCATCAGCGTCACGACAAATCCGGTGGACGCGGCGCGCGTCTGCGCGTCGAACCAGTCGAACTGCTCGGAACAGCGGCGGTAATCGTGGCACGACTGGAAGGTGGTGCCTAAGTCGCTGACGTGGTGCAGGTCGAGCGCGAGAAAGGTGGCATCGGCCTGCGGGATCGTAAAGGCCCAGCGCCAGCCCGGCTCAGGCAGCGCGAAGACACTGAGGAAGGCCGTCGCCGCGACATCGTAGACCTCGGCGCTGGCACCCGGACGCTTGTTCGCGCGCGGGCCGACCTGTCTGTCGTGGTTGCCCGTGACCGGCATGAAGGGGGTCGCCGCGAAAAACGCGGCCTCGGAACGGATCAGGCCCAGATAGGGCTGGATGTAGCGCGTGTCACCCGGCTGCGCCGGGTTGATGAGCTGCGCCACGTTGTCGCCGGCCGTCATCAGCAGATGCGGCTTGTCTGCCTTGAGCGCGGTCAGGTCCGGACGGGCGGCGTAGCCCCAGTCTGCGACGACGGCCACGCGCACGCCGTCCTCCGGACAGGTCTGGAACGCGAGCGTCTCCGAACGCTGCTCGCCGGCAGCCACACGGTAGTAGA
>JAGOBZ010000101.1 GCA_017999015.1 Kiritimatiellia bacterium | reverse complement strand
TCGGTGGAGTGCGTAGGCATCTTTCTGATCTTCGTCTTCGTGATCTACTGCTTCTTCCGCAAGATCGCGATTCATGAAATCGTGCCGCTGCTCGTGCCGTTCTTCGTGGCCTACCGGCCGATGAAACAACTCGGCAAGGTGCAGGCCCAGATCGAGCGGGGACGCGCGGCGCTGGCCCGCATGTATTCGCTGCTGGACACGGATTTCAGCCTGCCGCAGGCGGCGGCCCCGGTGCGCAAGGCGAGCTTCGATGACCGCGTGTGCTTCGAGCACGTCGACTTCCGCTACGGCGAGGGGCCGGAACTGACGATCAAGGACGCATCGTTCGAAATCCCGCGCGGGTCGGTCGTCGCCGTGGTCGGCGGCACCGGGTCGGGCAAGACCACACTCGCCAACCTGCTGGCCCGCTTTTATGATCCGGTTGCGGGCGCGGTGACGATGGACGGCATCGACCTGCGCCAGATGGATGTCGGCGATGTGCGCCGATTGATCGGCGTCGTGACCCAGGAGACGGTGCTGTTCAACGACACGATCGCAGCCAACATCGCCTACGGCACGCCCGAGGCCACGCGCGAGCAGGTCATCGCGGCCGCCAAACTCGCCAACGCGCATGACTTCATCGTGGCGCAGCCCGAAGGCTACGACCGCGTGGCGGGCGAAAAGGGATTCGCGCTGAGCGGCGGCGAACGGCAGCGCGTGGCCATTGCGCGCGCGATCCTCAAAAACCCGCCGATCCTGATTCTGGATGAAGCGACCAGCGCGCTGGACACCGTCACCGAGCGCCTGGTGCAGGATGCGATCAACAAGCTGATGGCGAACCGCACGACCTTTGCGATCGCGCACCGGCTGAGCACGATCCGCAACGCTGATCTGATTCTGGTGCTGGACAAGGGCATCATCATCGAGCGCGGGACGCATGAGCAGCTCTACTCCGCGTCTGGCTCGTACCGGAAGCTGTGCGATATGCAGATGTTGGCGTGATGTGCGCCTGTCTGTGTGGGGATGCAGACGGGCGCGTTTCAGTGTGATGCCGCAAGGATCGTTGAGCGTGGCGGGAAGGAACGTTCAACGTTTGCGTGCGGCGAAAGGAAGAGATATGGGGAAGCACAAGGCGAATCTCGAATCGCGGATCGTCAGAGCAGGCGTCTTCGTCCTGATCGCACACGTCTTATTCAAGCTGGCGGGGCTGATCCAGGCGAAAGTCATGGGGCACTACCTGCCGCAGGCGACGTTTGACGTCGTCTATGCCTTTGCCTTTGAAAACTGCATCTTCATGCTGTTCCTGATCGGCGAGGAGGTGCTGGGGCCGGCGTTCCTGCCGGTCTTCATGCGCGAACTGGACATCGAGTCTGAAAAAAGTGCCTGGTCGTTCGCCAACACGGTCTTGACCCTGCAAGCCATTCTGCTCGCGGCGGTGGCATGTGTGCTCTGCATCGCGCCGTCGCTGGCCGTCAACCTGCTGACGCACTGGGGACCGGACTCCGCACCGGAAAAATATGCGCTGGCAACGCAAAGTGTCCGGACGCTCGGGCCGGCCGTGATCGGTTTGTCGCTGGGGTCGACGACCTATGTGCTGCTCAATGGGTACAAGCGCTTCTTCCTGGCGGCCTTCGGCGACGCCGTGTGGAAGTTTGCGGTGGTGTTTTTGCTGGTCACCGGCGCCGTGCTGGCGTACGACAACGCACAGATGCTGATGTGGGGACTCGTCGCAGGGTCGCTGTGCAAGGTCGGCACGCACCTCTTTGGCCTGCGTGACAAGTTGCGGCAGTTCCGTCCCGAGTTCGCTTTCTCGCATCCGGCTTTCAAGCGTTTCTGCTGGCTGGCGCTGCCGCTGCTGGCCGGCATCCTGATGGCCAAGGTCCGCGACGAGGTGAATAACGTATACCTGCTGAGCGCCCTGGATCAATCCGGACTGATGCAGGCCAACTCGATGGGACGCAAGCTGCAGAGCACGCTGCTCTTCTTGGTCCCCTATACGCTGTCGATCGCGGCCTTCCCCTTCTTCTGCGAGCTGGTCGACAAGAACGACCACCAAAAGCTCGGCGAGTTGGTCACCCGCTTCGGGCGCATGCTGCTCTCGGTGTTTGCGCCGTTCTCCCTGTTTGTCGCGGTGGCCGCTGTGCCATTCACGTCGCTGATTTTCAAGGGCGGGCACTTCGACGCGGTGGCGGTGCAGCGGACGGCGGTCTCGCTCGCCTGCTATACTTTTGTGCTGCCGGCGGCGGCGATCGAGGCGCTGGTGATGCAGGCCTTTTTCGCGAATCGCCGCATGCTGGCGGTGACGCTCATCGGCATTCTCTTTTCCTCGCTCAGCATTCTGATCAGTTGGGTGGGTCTCCAGGTGAGCGGCGGACGCGAGTTGCCGCTGCTCGCGTTCATCGCGGGCGGGTTTACGCTCTCGCGCGCGTTCAAATGCGTCACGCTGGTTGAAATGCTCAAGAAGAACGCGCCGGTGTTCCCCTTTGCTGAGACTACGGCCTTTATGCTCCGCGTGGGGCTGGCTGCAGGCGCGGCGTCAGGAGCGAGCTGGCTGCTGCTGGAGCAGGTGCCGGTGGTCGCCGACTTGCACGGACGGATGGGCGATCTGATCAAGCTGTCGGTTGCGGGGGCGGCGTTCGGACTGATCTATCTGTCCGCCGCCTATGCGCTGCGCATCGGTGAAGTGCGCGAGTTGTTTGCGCTGGCCTGGAGCAAAGTCCGCAAACAGGCTTGAGGCGCACGACAGGGTGTACTAAACTATCCTTTCAAGTAAACCAGAACAGTCTGCGCGAGAATCCGCGGACATAACCTTTTGAGGAGTTGAACACATGGGTATGCTCGATCAAGTCAAGCAGGCGATGCAGATGCGCAAGGAGGCCAAGCGCATTCAGTCGGAAATCGAAAAGATCACCTATGAATACGCCAACGGCGGCATCACCTGCGTGGCGCGCGGCGATTTCACGATCATGTCGATCAAGGTGACGCAAGATTCGCTGAAGGAAGTCCTTGCCGGCAAGCCGGAACGTTTCGAGACGATGCTCAACAACGTGGTCAACGGCGCCCTCAAGGGAGTCAAGAAGCAGACGCAGGAAGCCATGGCCAAAATGATGCAGGGCTCGGGCATGAGCGATATGTTCGGAGGCTGAAGCCGTCATGGTCCCGCCGGTCGACAATCTGATCCGCGCGTTGGCCAAACTCCCCGGGCTGGGGCGGCGTTCGGCCGAACGCGCCGCATTGGCCTTGCTGCGTAAGCCGGAGCTGTTGCTGGATGCCTTGACGGCAGCTTTGCAGGAGGCGCGCGCCACGGTCTGCTGCTGCACGGTCTGCGGCGGGTTCACGTCGCGCGAGCAGAATCCCTGCGCCCTCTGCACCGATGCTTCGCGCGACGGCACGGTGCTGTGCGTGGTGGAGGAGCCCTCGGACATCTTCGCCATCGAGCGTTCCGGCGGGTACCGCGGACGCTACCACGCGCTGATGGGCAAGCTCTCGCCCGCACGGCAGACCGGTCCCGCGGACCTGCGTCTGCGCGCGCTCGCCGAACGCGTCGGCCGCGGCGGCGTCACCGAGGTGCTGCTGGCGCTGAGCACCGACATGGAGGGGGATGCCACCGCCGGCTTCATCGGCGAACTGCTCAGGCCGCTGGGCGTGCGCGTGACGCGCCTCGCCTTCGGACTGCCTGCCGACAGCGGCGTGGGCTACTCCGATCCGCTGACGCTCAAGCGCGCCATCAGCGGACGCATCGCGTGCGGTTGACAGCCGTTAACTTTGAAACACGGATGGATGCCGATGGAGACGGATAGACCGGTTGCCGACATTCTGATGGACGTGCAGGCGCGCATCGCGGCGGCCTGCGCCAAGGCCGGACGCAGACAGGATGACGTGGAGGTCATCGGCGTCACCAAGACGCACGGCCCGGACGTGGTGCGCGAGGCGTGGGAGGCGGGTGTCAGGATTTTGGGCGAAAACAAGGTGCAGGAGGCTGCCTGGAAGATCCCTTCCAGCGTCAGCGGCCCGTCGTGGCATCTGATCGGCCATCTGCAGCGCAACAAAGTGCGCCCCGCTTTGGAGCTCTTTTCCGTGATCCACTCCGTGGATTCTGTGCGGCTGATCGAACAGCTCGAACGGGTCGCCGACGAATGCGGCCATCGGCCCGAGATCCTGCTGGAGGTCAACGTGTCGGGCGAATCAAGCAAGGACGGACTCAAGCCCGAACAGGTGCCCGAGGTGCTCGAGGTGGCGCTGGGGTGCCGATCGCTCACGCTGACCGGGCTCATGACAATGGCACCGTTCAGCCCCGATCCAGAGCTGTCGCGCCCTTTTTTTGCGCGGCTGCGCGCGTGCCGCGACCGCTGGGAACGGGAGTTCGCGATCGGCCTGCCGAATCTGTCAATGGGCATGAGCAACGACTATGAGGTGGCGGTCGAAGAGGGCGCGACCTGGGTGCGGCTCGGCACCGTGCTGTTCGGCCACCGTCCGGTGTGGCGCCCGCAGCGTGAGGACACGGAGCGTTGGGAACCGTGAAGCCCAGTACGCTAACGCAGGGTGATGACCGATTCGGTGCCGCGCAGCACGCGCAGGACGCCGGTACCGGAAAAGCGTAGGGTGTCGATCACCTGCGCACCGCTTGCGGCATCCGCGCTGTAGGTGCCGCGCCGCATCAAGGTGGTCCCGATGCGCAGCGTGCGCACAGTTTCCAGGATGCCGGGGTCGAGATAGAGTTTGGCCCCGCTGGCCGCCAGGCTTAAGTCGGCGTCATCCGAGAGGGTGGCGCTGTTGCCGATCCGCAGGACGCCGCCTGAAACCGTCACGCGCGTGCTGTTGCCCAAGCTGGAGTCCGCGTGAACCCGTAACGTGCCGGCCTGCACCGTGACGCGACCGGTGAAAGTGCTGTTGGTGCCCAGAAGGTAGAGTGTTCCTGCGCCGGCCTTCACGAGGCCGAGCGCCCCGCTGAAGCTGGCGTCGCAGTAATAGGTGCTGCTGCTTTGATTGACTGTCAGCGTGGCGGGCGCGGCACTGGTCACGGTGCGGTTGCCCACAGTGGATACTCCCCGTTTGAGCTGCGCGACCGTCTGATCGTTGCCGTTCAGATCCAACGTGCCGTCCAGGTTGCCAGTCATGCCCAGAGTAACGATGCTGGCAGCGGGTAAAGCGCCGGGCACATCGAGCCGCACCGTCGTCCCGCAGATATCCAGCGTGTCCCAGGTGTTGCCGCTGACGGTGATCGCGACGGTGCCAGCGCCGTGGGCAAAAAGTTTTCTGGCGCCCAGAAGCTGCGGCCGCTCAGCGAGCGCCACGCAGGAACCCGCCTCGGGCGAGAGATACAGGTCGTAACTTGCGGAGGAGGGTGCGGCGAACAGCAGCGTGCCGCCCTCTTTGGCGAGAATGCGCGCGGGTGCGCTCTGCGTGATCGGGCCGCTCCAGAGGTTGCTGCCGCTGACACCGCAGAGGGTGCTGTCGGGGCCTTCAAGAATCACAGGCTCGGCGACTGAGGCGTCCCCGCCCACCTCAAGCCGGCCTCCGGCCTGAATGCGGGTCGGCGTGCCGGTGCTGCCCAGCCCGTACGCATGCGCGACGCGCAGCACGCTGTTGGAGCGCACGATGATCTCGCCGCCATAGGCGCGGTTGTCCCCGGCCAGCCCCAAGGTGCCGACACCGTCCTTTTCCAGCGGGAAGCCGGCACCGCCGTCGGAGAGCGTGCCGGTGACGAGGACCGTGGTCTGTGCCGCGCCCGCATTGGTCACGCACCAGAGTTGGGGCACGGCCATCATGAGCGGGGCCGCAAGCGTGTAGGTGTAGGGGACGTCGCCCGGCAAGGCGGCGCAGAGACCGCCCGCGCCGAGCGTGAGTGCGCCGCCGCCGGGGGCGAACGTGAAATCGGCCGTGCGGTTGAGCAGGATACCGTGGAAATGGACATTCGTGTTCACCACTGCCTGGTGCCCGCCCAGACCGAAAACCAAAGTCCGCGAGCCGTCGTAGAGGGCGGGCAGATCGTCGTAATCCCAGTTGAACGGCGCATTGATGTCCGGGGCGGATGCGCCGCCGTCCCAGGCCGAGCTGCTGCCGGACGGGACAAGCACCATGCCTTCGCCCACGAAGTGCACGTCGTCTTTGTTGACGGCCGGGCTGAGCGAAGAGCCCCAGGTGCCCTGCCACTTGCGGCCGCCGTCAAGGACCAGTTCACCGACGGTTTCGACGTGGCCGGCCGGGAGCTGGAGTTTGCCGGGAGAACTGATGCTGAGGCGGGCGGTGTCGGCGATGACTGGAACGGCGTAGTAGATACGCAGCGTGCCGTTGCTAATGGTGAAGTCGCCACTGGTGTTATGGTTGGCGGCGGTCAAGGTCAAGATTCCGCTGCCGGTTTTCGTCACGCTGACCGCGCCGTTGAATGTGCCGTCGTAGACAATTTGCATCGAGCCGCTGTAATCGACGGTCAGTGTGGCGGGCGCGGCGCTGGTCACGATGCGATTGCCTACCGTGGACACGCCTCGTTTGAGCTGTGTGACGGTCTGGTCGCATCCGTTCAGATCCAGCGTGGCGTCGAGGGCACCGGTCCGCCCCATCGTGATAATGGATCCGCGGGGAAAAGCATCGGCGGCGTCGGTGCGCACCGTGGTGCTGGCGATCTCCAGCGTGCCCCAGAGGTTGCTGACGGCACCGAAGACGACGGTGCCGCCGCCTTGCGCGATGATTTTGGCTGAACCGTTGGCCGTGAGCGGTGCGCCGGTGATGGCGAGGTCCGCCCCGGGGTCAGGCATGAGGGTAAGTCCGGCAGGCGCCGCAACACCGCCTGCGAGCGTCAGGCTGCTGCCGTTCAGAGCACGGAGCGGGGAGACCGCTGAGGAGGTGAGTGGCCCGTTCAACATGTTGGTGCCGGCGGTGGCGCGCAAGGCACCGTCCGGAGCACTGCCGTTGAGCGTCAGCGGCTCGGGTACGGTGACGCCGCCGCTGAGTTCGAGCCACGAGGAACCCTCCACCAGCGTGCCGCCGACCGCGCTGCCGAAGGCGTGATCGTGCTGCACCAGCACGGAGCCGTCGGTGATGCGCGTGACGCCGTCATAGGTGCTGTCGCCGGCAAGAACCAGACGGCCGTCACCGGTCTTGGTCAAGCCGAAGGCCGCGTCGCCGTCCTGAACCGGTCCGGTGACGAGCAGGGTGGTGAGACCGGCGCCGTTGTTGGTCACGCCCCAGGCCTGGTCGGCCGCGAGCGTCATGTCCGAGGCAATGGTGTAAAGGAGCGATGTCTCGCTGTTCGGGTTGTAGGCGCGGATACCGCCCGCGCCGACGATCAGCGAGCCGTTACCGTCGAGCAGCGTGAAGGGCTCGCTGCTGTGCAGACTGATGCCGCTGGCGCGCGCCTCGGTGTTGACCTGCGCCACGGTGCCGCTGGATGCGAAGTTCAGCGGTGTGGTGCCGTCGAACGGCGGCGCCTGGTCAAGATCCCAGTTGAGGCCCCATGAAAAATAGGAGACCAAGCCGCCGGCATCCCAGACAGTGCCCCAGGCTTGGAAGGCACCGGGAGTCGCGAGTGTGGCGACTGACGACCATGCGGACGGCCCGGCGGCGTTCACGGCGCGTACGCGGTAGGCGTAGGCCGTGTCCGGCTGCGTAGCGTCGTCGATGAAGGCCGTCGTGTCTGCCGGAAGCGTCTGAAGCAACAGGAAATCTCCGCCGCCTGCGCTGCGTTCCAGCACGTAGCCGGTTTCGTTGGTGGCGACGTCAGCCCAATCCAAACGGATGCTGAACAGGCGGCCCGGCGTGGCGGCGAGGAACGCGGGGCGCAGCGGGACCGGATTCACGCAGGCGAACTCGAGCGCGGGCGGGGCGAGCGTCGCGTGATCGCGCGACGCCCAGTCGGTGCTGGCGCCGTAATACTGATACAGCGCGAGCGTGACGCGGTTGTCGGTGCCGCGGTTGGCGAAAAGCGTGGCGACATTCAGCGGTGCCCGGACGACCTCGCCGGCGGTGGGCAGCCGTTCTTCGTACAGGTTGCCGAGGTGGCGCACGGTCCCGGTGAACCCGTAGGAGTTGGTGGCGTTCTGCGGGGCATTGTCCCACGTGATGGCCGCCTCGTCCCACGTGTCGGAGGAGTCGGCGAGCAGCGCGGCGTTGAGGTCGAAATAGCCGTACTGTTCAAAGAGCCGCGCGTCGGCAAAGGTCATGGCCAACTGCGCACTGATCGGAGTCGGGAGTCCCGTGAGGTCGAATCGCAGGTAGCTCTTGCAGGCGTTGCTCAGGACGGACCAGGAGAGTCCGTCGTCATAGAAATAGCCGGCGGCCGAGACGACAGCGCCGGTGCCGAGGGGGATCGACGCCAGGTCGCGCTGCACCGTCGCGTCGGCTCCACCCGTGTCGGCGGTGGTGACAGTGAGCATGAGATAGGGGGGCGGGGTGGTGACGGTGACCGGTTCGCAAAAATCGCTGCTGCCCGAGCCGTTGTAGGCGCGCACGCGATAAGCCAAGGCGGTGTCCGCACTGAGGCCGGTGTCGCTATAAGTCTGGCTCGCGCCGGTGGCCGCCGCGATATCGGCGAGCTGAGCAAAGCCGGCGGTTTCCGTCAGCCGTTCGATCACATAGCCCGAGGCGCCGGGCACGCTCGTCCAGGTCAGCGTGACCGCGGTCGGTGTCGGGGCGTTGGCGACCAGGTTGGAGGGGACCGTCGGCAAGGGCAGATCCGCGAACGCGGCTGCCGAGGCGGAGGCCAGGTGGAAGTCGTTGTTGTTGGAGGAGAGGTGGAACACGCCCCACAACGCGGTGCCGGGCATGCCGCTGAGCGTGGCGGTGCCGAGCACGGTCCAGGCGGCGCCATCTTTCGAGGCTTCGGCCGTGAAGAGCGGGCCGGCGCGGGTGAGCCGCAGCCAGCAGCCCAGATAGAGGCCGTTTGCGCTGGCGGGGATGGCGGTCGCGCTGCCGCCCGCCGTGGCGCGGTAGGCCAGCTTGGTGCCGAAGGCGCTGGAGGCGCCGGCGACCGCGGACGCGCTGACGGCGTTGTTGGCGGTCGATGCGCGGATCATGATACAAACCCGGGCGTTGGCGTCGTTCGGAATGCCGGACGGGAAATAGGCCGTGAGGATGCCGTCGCCGCTGCGGCTCTGGTAGATGAAGCGTCCGTTGTCGGATGTGCCGGAGGTGACACCCGAACCGCCGATCACGGTGCTGCTGAGGGTGCCGTCGATCAGCACGGCGGGGGAGGAGTCGGTGACGCCGCCGACGGTCGCCTGACTCCACGGCGCGCCGAGCGTGGCGGTCGGGTCTTCGATCAGGATCGAGGCCTTCTGGCTCGCAGTCAGGCCGGTCCCCGCGGAGTTGCCGCTCAGGGTGAGGGTGAACTGGCGCGCGGGCTGGGGTGTGGCGGTGTTGACGACGGGCACGGTGACGGTTTTGGAGCCGGTCGTGCCGTCCGTCCAAGCGAGTGTGCCGC
>JAGOBZ010000100.1 GCA_017999015.1 Kiritimatiellia bacterium | reverse complement strand
GCCTCGACGCGCAGATGCTCGGCAAAGAGCTGTCTCGCGACGACGGCTTCCGCCCCGAGCGCGTGCGCGACCTCGCCGGGCGCATCGCCCGCACCATGGCGCGCATGGACAAGATCTTTCAGGAGTTTCTCTTCCTCGCCAGGCCGGCGGACGAGCGGCCCGAGCCGGTGGACCTTGATCAGGTGGTGCGCGAGTGCGCCGACACGCTCGCGCCGCGCGCCGAGCAGGCCGGCGTGACGCTGCGGGCCCTGCCCCACGATCCGCTGCCGCCGGCTGCGGCCTATCCCTTCGCCCTGCGCCGCGCCCTGCTGAACGTCCTGGTCAACGCCATCCAGTTCGCGCCGCGCGGCAGCGAGGTGACCGTCACGCTGGGCCTGCATGACGCGCTTCTCGCCATCGAGGTGCTGGACCGCGGCCCCGGCATCCCGGCCGCGCGGCGCGAAGCGGTCTTCGACATGTTCGTCACCGGCCGCCCCGAAGGGACCGGCCTCGGCCTCTTTCTGGCGCGCACGGCGGTCCGGCGCTGCGGCGGCGACATCGAAGCCCTCGCCCGCGACGGCGGCGGCGCCCGCCTGCGCATCACCCTGCCCGCCGCACCTCAACCTCCTTCCTAACCCCTCCCTTCTCCTTTCTCCCTCCTCCTTCCTCCTTTCTCCCTATCCCCCCAACTCCTAATTCCTAACTCCTAACTCCTAACTTCCATGCAAGCTTCCCCCACTCTCCTGATCATCGAAGACGATCCCGACAACGCCCGCTCGGTTGAAGAGGCCGCGCAGGACGCGGGCTTCAGCACGCGCTGCGCCGCCACCGGCCTGGCCGGCGTGGAGGCGTTTCAGCAGCAGGTGCCGGATCTCGTGCTGAGCGACCTTGTGCTGCCGGATATCGACGGCCTGCAGGTGCTCGCGCGCCTGCGCAAGCTCGACGCCGCCGTGCCGGTGATCATCATGACCGCCTACGGCTCGGTCGAGTCGGGCGTGCGCGCCATGCGCGAGGGCGCTTACGACTACGTGACCAAACCGCTGGAACTCGACGACATCCAATCCAAGCTGCGGCGCGCTTTTGAGACCGCCCGCCTGCGGCGCCAGGTCGACAAGCTCTCGCAGACCGTGCGCGAAAAATTTGCCTCCACCGCCATCATCGCCGAGTCCCCGGCCATGCAGGCCGTGATCACGCAGATCGAGGCGCTGGCCGACACCATGGCCACGATCCTGATCTGCGGCGAGAGCGGCACCGGCAAAGAGCTGGTCGCGCGTGCGCTGCACGTCGACTCCAAGCGCGCGGCCGGTCCCTTCGTGGCGGTCAACTGCGGCGCCTTCGCCGAAAATCTGCTGGAGTCCGAGCTGTTCGGCCATGAGAAGGGCTCCTTCACCGGCGCGACCGGCACGCACAAGGGCGCGTTCGAACGCGCCGACGGCGGCACGCTCTTCCTCGACGAGATCGGCGACGCGCCCGCCTCGGTGCAGGTCAAGCTGCTGCGCGCGCTCGAAGAGAAAGAGGTGCGGCGCGTCGGAGGCCGCGAGGTCTTCAAGGTCAACGTGCGGCTGGTTTCCGCCACCAACAAGGATCTCGACGCCATGGTGCGCGAGGGGAGCTTCCGCGAAGACCTGCTCTACCGGCTCAACGTGGTGACCCTGCGCGTGCCGCCGCTGCGCGAGCGCAGGGCGGACATCCGGCCGATGGCCGACCGGTTTATCGCGCGCGCCGCGTCCGAGAACGGCAAGGCCATCGCGGCGGTGAAACCCGACTTCTACACCGCCCTCGAGGCGCACGACTGGCCCGGCAACGTGCGCCAGCTCCGCAACATCGTGGAGTCTGCGGTCCTGCTCTCGCCGGGCGGCGTGCTCTCCGCCGCCTCCGTCAACGTGCCCTCTTCGCAGGCGCGCGCCGCCGCGCCCGTCCTGCCCGGCGCGCTCGCGATCCCGGCCGGCATGACGCTGGAACAGCTCGAGCGCGCGGTGCTGGAGGCCAAGCTCGTGCAGAACGCCGGCAACCGCACGCTGACCGCCGACCAGCTCGGCCTCTCGCGGCGCACCATCCAGCGCAAGATCAAAGAGCACAATCTGCCGTTTTAACGGCCCTGCGAATATGCTATGCTTCCGGCTCCTTTCTGAACCCCGAACGGATGACCCGCCCATGAACAGAATTCTCAAGAAAACGCAGCTTTCAGACGATGTCTACCGCATGGAGGTTGAAGCGCCGCTGATCGCGCGCGAGCGCAAGCCCGGCCAGTTCATCATCCTGCAGATCGACGACCAGTTCGGCGAACGCATCCCGCTCACGATCGCCGACGCCGATCCGGCGCGGGGCAGCATCACGCTGATCTTTCAGGCCGTCGGCCGGACGACCCACCTGCTGGCGGAGAAACAGGAGGGCGACACGATCGCCGCGCTGCTGGGACCGCTCGGCCAGCCCACTCACATCGAAAAGGTCGGGCATGCGGTCTGCGTGGGCGGCGGCATCGGCGTCGCGCCGCTGCACCCGATCGCGCAGGCGCTCAAGGCCGCCGGCAACCGCGTCACCATCATCATCGGCGCGCGCAACCGGTCGCTGATCATTCTGGAAGAGGAGATGCGCCGTATCGCCGACGAGCTGATCATCGTCACGGACGACGGTTCTTACGGCCGCAAGGCGCTGGTGACCGAGCCGCTGAAAGAGCTGTGCGAGCAGACGCCCAAGCCGGATCTGGCCGTGGCCATCGGGCCGCCGATCATGATGAAGTTCTGCGCCGAAACCACGCGCCCCTACGGCGTGCACACGGTGGTCTCGCTCAACACCATCATGATCGACGGCACGGGCATGTGCGGCGGCTGCCGCGTCACCGTGGGCGGCAAGACCAAGTTCGTCTGCGTAGACGGACCCGAGTTCGACGGCCACTTGGTTGATTTTGACAACATGATGAAGCGCCTGCGCGCCTACAAGCCGCGCGAGGACGCCGACCACCAGGCGCACCACTGCAAACTGGATGAAGCTGCCGCCCGTTTAGGTTAGTAAGGAAACCGCGAAGATGAACCGCAACGAACAAGCTGCGCTCATGTCGCTGCTGGAACGGTACCGTGATCGGTGCCTCTGGTTTGTACGGCCGGATTATGTGCCAACATCGCGTGAAGAGTGGTCGCACACGCTCGACCTGATTGAGCGATACGGTGACATGAATGCATTTAAACATGTGAAGGAGGCCCGGGAATGGCTGTTACATCCTTCCAAAGCAGCATTTTAAAGCTCCTCGCGGGGCATCGCCAAGCGATTGGAGAGAGTTATGTTGCCGGAGGTGTCGCACTCAATCTTCTCCTGAACGCATCGCGCCGGTCGCGCGACATTGATCTTTTCCATGACACCGAACACGCGCTCAGGGAAAGTTGGCGGATGGATCGGGAATGCTTAGTGTCGGCAGGCTATCGTTTGGATGTCTTTCGGGAATCTCCCTCTTTTGTGGAGGCGCGTGTTATCCGTGAAGGTGAACAGACTGAACTGCAATGGGTGCGCGACAGCGCGTTTCGCTTTTTCCCTCTGATTGAAGATGACAGGTTGGGACTGGCGTTGCATCCGTTTGACCTGGCCACAAACAAGGTGTTGGCAATGGCCGGCCGCCTGGAAGTCCGGGATTGGGTCGACTTGTTGCAGGCGGACGCTTCCGTACAACCGCTCGGGTTGCTTGTTTGGGCCGCGTGCGGGAAAGACCCCGGCTATAATCCCGCATCTCTGCTGGCCGCCATTCGCCGCCATCATTACAGCCAGGAAGAGATCAATATGCTGGATTTTGACGACGAGCCGCCGCAAGCCGCTGACCTAGGCTCACGTTGGCATGCTGCTCTGAATGAAACCGCATCCTTCTTCAATCTGCTTCCCGCGGAACAGGCCGGTACCTGTGTCTTGGCGGATAGCGGAACGTTGTTTAACGGCTCCTGCCAGAACCTTGCCGCTGAACTTGCAAAAAACAAAGTTGTTTTTCACAAAGGTCACATCCGTGGCGCTTGGCCCATCATTCAACAACGATAAGGAGCACGTCTCTCATGCACCAAGATCCCGCCGTTTTAAAGGGAGCCGCCGCAGACCTGTTACGGCAGCTTGACGCCCAGACTCTCACCCCGAAAGCGCGCATGGCGATCCCGGCGCAGGCCATGCCGTCGCAGGATCCGGCGGTCCGGCGCGGCAACATGAGCGAGGTCGCGCTCGGCTACTCGGCCGAGCAGGCGCGGGTGGAGGCCCAGCGCTGCCTGCAGTGCAAGAACGCGCCGTGCGTGCAGGGCTGTCCGGTGCGCATCCGCATTCCCGATTTCCTCAAGGCCGCCGCGGACGGGCGGTTCGACGAGGCGGTCGCGATCATCCGCGAGAACAGCCTGCTGCCGTCGGTGTGCGGCCGCGTCTGCCCGCAGGAGGTGCAGTGCCAGGCGCCCTGCACGCTCGGCAAGGCGCTCAAGGACGTGGACAAGGCGGTCTCGATCGGGCGCGTCGAACGCTATGTCGCGGACCTGGAGCGCGAGAGCGGCCGGCAGGCCGCGCCCGAGATCAAGCCCGCCACCGGCCGGCGGGTCGCGGTGATCGGCAGCGGCCCGGCCAGCATCACGGTCGCGGCCGACGTGCGGCGCGAGGGGCATGAGGTCACGATGTTCGAGGCGTTCCACAAGCCCGGCGGCGTGCTGATCTACGGCATCCCGGAATTCCGTCTGCCCAAAGCGATCGTGCAGAACGAGATCGACCTGCTGCAGCGTATGGGCGTCAAACTGGAGTTGAATTACGTGGTCGGACGCACGCGCAAGATCAAGGACATGCTGGAACAGGACGGCTTCGACGCGCTGTTTGTCGGCACCGGCGCGGGACTGCCCAAGTTCATGAACATCCCGGGCGAGAACCTGGTGGGCGTTTTCTCCGCCAACGAATACCTGACGCGCGCCAACCTGATGAAGGCCTACGACAGCGCACACGCCCACACGCCGCTCTACACCTCCAAGAAGGTGGCGGTGCTGGGCGGCGGCAACGTGGCGATGGACGCGGCGCGCATGGCGCTGCGGCTCGGCGCGGAAGAGGTGCACCTGGTCTACCGCCGCACCGAGAAAGAGATGCCCGCGCGCGTCGAGGAGGTCGCCCACGCCCGCGAGGAGGGCGTGACGTTCCACATGCTGCAGAACGCCGTGCGCATTCTCGGCGACGAGCAGGACCGCGTGACCGGCATGGAGTGCCTGCGCTATGAGCTGGGCGAGCCCGACGCCTCGGGGCGCCGCAGCCCGGTGCCGATCCCCGGCAGCGAATTCCTGATGGCGGTCGACACCGTGATCGTCGCGATCGGCAACGGCTCCAATCCGCTGATCAGCCAGACCACCGAGGGGCTGGCCGTCAACAAGTGGGGCAACATCATTGTGGACGAGACCGGCAAGAGTTCGATCGACGGCATCTACGCCGGCGGCGACATCGTGCTGGGTGCCGCGACGGTGATCCTCGCGATGGGCGAAGGCCGCCGCGCCGCCGCCGCGATCAACGCGTACCTGGCCGCGAAATGACACTGGTAGTCTGTAAAACCAAGACCGCCGATTTTCTCTAGCCATGATTACAGGATTAACATGATTGTGATAAAACAGTTACATCATGAAAAGTAATCGGTTAGCGAAAGGGGATGCGAGTATAGCGCGTGTTTTATGCGGAGCTCAGTCGGGAGCGCGGGCAACAACGTGTCATGTAAAAGGGCCGCGCGGTCATGACGTACACGCAGAACCGCTTCCGGTAGGGACGCCTCGCCGAGGCGTCCGCGGCGGTCTCGGCGAGACCGCCCTACCGGTTTCGCGCCCGACTCGCGTGCAGACTTTCATCACATTTCGGGCGGGGACGCCCGCGCTCCCGACTCGCCCGCCACCTTTTCACCAGAAACGCATGAACTGCGCGTATGCCTGTGACTAGCCGATTGCTCATGAAACGCCTGACTCCCAGAGACTACACGGTGCACGAGGAGGTGGCGCACAGCGCGATCCACGCGCTGGGCAGCCATCTGGGGGCGGCGATGCTGGCGCTGATGGTGGTGTTCGGCGCGCAGAGCGGCGACCAGGTGGCGTGGAAGGTGGTCAGCGGCGCGCTCTTCGGGTTTTCCATCATCCTGCTCTACACGGTCTCGTCGGTCTACCACGCGGTCACGCATGCGCGCGCCAAGCAGGTGCTGGAGGTGTGCGACCACATGGCGATCTACTTTCTGATCGCAGGCTCTTACACGCCCTTCACGCTGGTCACGCTGCGGCCGGAACACCCGGCGATCGGCTGGACGATCTTCGGCATCGTGTGGGGACTGACCGTCATGGGCGTGGTCTTCAAGGTCTTCTTCACCGGGCGGCTCCGCGTGGTCTCGACCCTGGCGTACGTCGGCATGGGCTGGATCGTGGTCTTCGCGATCCGGCCTCTGATGGACGCACTGCCGACCGCCGGCCTGGCCTGGCTGCTGGGCGGCGGGGTGCTCTACACCTTGGGCACGGTTTTCTACCTGTGGCGGCTGATGCCGTTCCACCATGCGGTGTGGCATCTCTTCGTGCTGGCCGGCACCCTCTGCCACTTCTTCGCCGTGCTCTTCTATGTGATGATGGGGTAAGCTACAAGAGTTGGCTCAGTAACGTGCGGGCCGGCACGACAATCGGCGCTTTGTGATCAAAACAGCTCGTGTTCACGAACGGTTCGTTGATGACGACTTGAAACGCGTGCTTCGCGCCGATTTGCCTCTGCATGTGGCCCAAAACTGGCGACAGCGCCGTGTCGGACTGTTTGACCTCAACCAGAAACCAGGGCTTTTGATCCCGCGCCACCAGAAAATCCACTTCGCGCTTCTGCTTGTCGCGGATATAGAACAATTCGAACTGACCCAGCCCCAAGTCCGTCCAGCCTTCGACCGCTTTCAGCAGATGGCAGCCGACAAACGTTTCTGCCCGCTGGCCGCTGTCCCCGATCTGCGACCAGTCACGCAGGAACCACTTGGGCTCCTTGCGGATCGCGGCCGCGACCGAGCGGTGCCAGGGCTTGACCAGAAAACCGTGGTGCAGGGCCGACAAGGCGCCGATCCACGCGCGCGCGGTGTTCTCGCTGACGCGAACCTCTTTCGCAAGAGAGGCGTAAACCACCTGCTGTCCCGAACGCGACGCCAGCAGCGACGCCAGCGCGACCAACTGGTCGATCTCCTGAATACGCGTCAGTTCCCGCACATCCTCGCGCAGCAGTTGCGACTGCCTCAGATTCTGCCAGCGGCGCGAGAAACGAGCGTCCCGCCTGACGAACGGTTCGGGGAAACCTCCGTAGGCCCAAAGGGCCTCCCACTCTTTTTCGGGGAGCGGGCGGGGCTGCGAAATCACATCTTTGCAGACCGCATGGGAAATCAGTTCCGCCACACTGAGCGGGTGCATCCGGTAAAGGAAATAACGGCCCATCAGGCTGTCCCCGCCCCGCTTGAAGACATCCAAGCGCGAAGATCCCGTCACCACAATGCCGGCCGTTCCGCCATAGACATCGAAAAAACCCTTGAGGAACGTTTTCCAGCGCGCGTAGCGGTGGATCTCATCGAACGCCACGATGCGTTTTCCCGCACTCAGCTTTTGCAGCCCCGCAAATGCCGCAACCGCCGCGGGCCCTCTCAAAATCAACGCGCGCGCGTCCTGATCGTCCCAGTTCAGGCAAACGGCCGCCAGCCCGAGGCACACCGTGGTCTTTCCCACTTGGCGCGGGCCCGACACGAAAGCCATCTGCCGGTTATCGGACAGGTGCTCCTTCAACATTTCGGTGTACACTCTGGGATAGGTTTTCATGTCCAACCATTATGCATATCTCTGCGGAATAGTCAAAACCAATCCGCAATATGATGCGGAATGAGGATCATGCTCGCGCTGTTTTGGCGGGACAAAAACTTTAAACTCAACTTTCAATTCTCACGTATAATCCATTAAGACTTTTGTCTTTGCCCCTTGAGAGGCACACCGTCTAGAGCTACAATATTCCCTTCTTATAGTGAACATATTGGAGGTTGACGATAGAAGCGACAATGAAGGAGAAAGGCATCCTGTATGAGACAGCTTTGGGGCATAGCGGCACTGATGATCGCCACTGCGGTTTCGGCGGCGGATCT
The DNA here is from genome assembly GCA_017999015.1 of Kiritimatiellia bacterium. Taxonomy (GTDB): domain Bacteria; phylum Verrucomicrobiota; class Kiritimatiellia; order RFP12; family UBA1067; genus DUPH01. Next base: position 1,332 of record JAGOBZ010000100.1, on the reverse strand, counting down.
CGCGGCGGGCTGGACGCATTCGGTGGCGGTGCAGGACGGACGCGTCTGGACGTGGGGCGACAATGCCTGCGGCCAGCTCGGCCTGCCGGAGGCCGGGCGCGTGCTGCGGCCGCGCCGGGTCGAGGGTTTGACGGACGTCACGGCGGTCGCCGCGTCGTGGCACACGCTGGCGGTGACGGCAGACGGGCGTGTCTTCGCATGGGGACGCAATGACGTTGGCCAGCTTGGTAACGGCCGTTTCGGTTTCGCGGCGCAGGAACGCGCGCCGGCGCGTGTGGACGGCCTTCCGCCGGTCGTGGCGGTCGCGGCGGGCTGGGATCACAGCCTGGCGCTGACACGCGACGGCGCGGTCTATGCATGGGGCGACCGTTCACACGGCCAGCTCGGCGACGGCGTGCGCGAAACAGGAAAGCCGGTGGCGGTGCCGCAGCCCGTGCCGGGCCTCTCGGAAATCATCGCGATCGCGGCGGGCGGTCAACACAGTCTCGCGCTACGCAAGGACGGTACGGTTCTGGCGTGGGGCAGCAACTGGAACGGCCAGCTCGGGAACGGCACGCTCAAGGACGGTTCACACAGCGCCGTGCCGCGGCCGGTGATCGGGGAACGCGGCAAAGACATTCTTACGAACGCGGTGGCGATCGCGGCCGGTGCGCTGCATAGCGCGGCGGTTACGCACGACGGTCGGTGTCTCGCCTGGGGATACAACGGTTCGGGACAGATCCCGGTCGGAGGGCGCGGCAGTTTTTGGGACGACAAGGGGGCGCGCAATGTCGCGCGGCCCTCTCAGGCGATGCCTTCCGGCAAACAGCCGTTGCCCGCCTGTGCGGCGGTTGCCGCAGGATATGAATCCACCTACGCGCTCACGGCGGAGTCGGGCCATGTGCTCGCCGCAGGTTGGGCGCAATACGGCGAGTTGGGGAGCGGTACGTCCGGCGGCAACCGCGACACGCTGGGGCCGGTCACAACCGGCTGCGCCGTGGTGTGGCCGTCGCCGTCCGCCGGCGAATGGCAGGCCGCACTGGTTTATCGCTACACCGATCTGGCGCATCTCGACAAAGGCGTCAAGGAGCTGGAGATTGTGGACCCTTTCACAGGCCCTCCGCTGATCGTCAAGCCGTCACCGGCTGACGCCACGGTGAAGGCACGCGTCGCGCGCAACGCCGGCCAGGTCGAGGCGCAGGCGGCGCTGGAGTATCCGGCGCAGGCGGCGCCCGGCAGGCCGGTTGCGATGCGGCTCACGCGGCTGATGTTCGGCGCCCACTCGGGCGACAACGATTTCGCGACGGCGGTGCGGCTGCGCCTGACGCATGGCGCGACCGGCGAGACGGTCGA
>JAGOBZ010000099.1 GCA_017999015.1 Kiritimatiellia bacterium | reverse complement strand
GATCACCCCCTTGTCATCTTCCCAGGGGACACGGAAAACGATCATGCGCTCAGGCTCGACCACCCGGTCAAGGATACGCTCTTTTTCGAGGATCGGCCGGGCGGCCACCACGGGTTCCAAGGACTCTAGAACCTCCTGCACGGCCTGCAGGAACTCGGGTTCGTTGGCGTTGCGCTTGCGAACGCTCTCAAGGACGGTGTTGATGTAGTTCATTGTGCCTCTCCCGACTTGCGCGTCTCGACGGTCCTGTCTCCCGCTTTACAAGTCGTGCTTAGTATTGAGCAAAAGGCGTGCCACCCAAATATACAAGCGTTATTGGCCGGAATTTGACTAAAAGAACGCCATTATGGTCAAAAAAAGCCGATTTACAACAAAAATGTCTTACAAAATTGTATGACTCGACAGCGCGTCTGCAGGCCGCCTAAAGTTCCGGAATGGGGGGCACGACCACAGGCGTCCACTTCGCAGGCGGCGGCGCCGGTTCCTCCGGCACGGCACAATTCTTCAGCACGGCGTCGACGAACACGACCGCGCGCAGTCCATCCGCGATGGTCATGAAACCGCGGGCATCGGGCGCAGCGCTTTTTTTGGCTTGGTAGGATTCATAATAGTCGGCAAAGGCTGCGTAGGTTGCCGAGAGCGCGGCGATGTAGGCTGCATCACTGCCGAACGGACATGGCCCTGGGCGTTCCCCCGTGGCGGCAATGCCGTCTGTCAGGATACGCTCTGCTCCGTCGATGTCGCGCACTACCAGGCGGTGCGGCTCGCGTTGCGACCATGCCAAGGCGCCGCGGTCCCCCATGAGTTCGATGGAAAGGCCATCACGCCGGCCGGTGGCGATTTGACTGGCCAGGAATGCGCCGCGCGCACCGCCGGTGAAACGTACGAGCACACTACAGTCATCGTCAAGGATGCGCCCGGCAACTGTCGGCCGCAAATCCGCACAGACCTCGCTGACCGCCAAACCGGACAGCCATTCCGCCAGATAAAAACAGTGGATGCCGAGGTCGGCCAAGCACCCTGCCGGACCGCAACGCCGCGGGTCAGCCCGCCAGCCCGCCTGTTTGTTGCCTGCTGTTTCAAGGCGCTGGGCCATCCACCCCAACGGGAACCGGGAGACGATTTTACGGATCGTGCCGATTGTCTTCTCTTCAAGCAGGAGCTGGCGGGCCATCTGCAAGGCAGGATAGCCCTGATAGACCATTGCGATGCCGTATGCCAACCCGCTTGCCTGCTGCTTGCGCGTGAGATTCAGTCCCTCATCCAGGTTACAGGTGAAGGGTTTTTCGCTGAATACGGAGAATCCGGCATCGATCGAAGACATCGCAACCGGATAGTGCATGGCATTGGGTGCCAAGATGGACACAAAGTCCATGCGCTCACCCTCGGGCAAAGTGGCCTCCCGGCGAAACATGTCACGATAAGTCCCGTACGAACGCCGCGTGGGGAGCTTTAAGCGTTTCCCGGTTTCAAACGAGCTTTGCCGCGTGGAGCCAAACGCTCCGCAAACCAATTCCATCCGGCCGCATTGCTCAATGGCGGCGCGGTGGATATCGCCGATGAACGAGTCATTGCCTCCCCCGACAATCCCGACACGCAAAGTCTTATTCATGATCTTTACACCTGTCATAACCGTGAACCCATCCACTCATGATGGAACGATTATAAGGCAGACTCAGTTGTTAGCCAAACAAAAAAAATGGGAATCGGGTAATCGGTTAGCGACAAAGGGGAACACAATGAGGCTCTTGCACCCCCCCCCCCGGATGCTGCGCCTGACGGCTTAAGTCCCGGGGGGGGGAGGAACGATTCAGTTTAGTCGAAACTGAACCGCACCCGCACGAAACTTAAAACCAAATGCAATCTGGACGGCTATAACCTTTTCGGCAGCCAAGGGGGAGTGTCGGGCAGCAGCGCTTCGAACGCGGCAATCAGCCCCTGTTCGTAAGGCCCGGCGTAGGTGCCGGCAAGAAACCGAGGATACGCCTCGTCGCAGAATCGTTCCCATGCGCGCTCCTCGGCGCCTGGGTCGATCGGATAAAAGAGGACGCCGGCCTCGCGCGCCGCGGCGAGGTCGCCCTGCGCGTCGCCGATCAGCAGGATGCGGTCTGGGGCGTAACGGCCGTCTGAGGCCAGCCGCAGGTGCTCGGCCTTGCTGCCTTTCTCCTGTCCGGCGATCAGGCTGACATACCCGGTCAGGCCGTGCAGCTCCCACTCTTTGACCAGGGCCGCCTCCGGTGTCTGCGAAACGACCAGCGCGTCGCTCGATGCATGGATCAGCCCGAGCGCCCGCACGGCCCCGGCGAAGGGCGGCACCGGCCGCATGCGGGCATCGATGTCGTCGTTGAGCGCCAAGCTCCAGGCCAGCACGCGCGCCAGCTCGGGGTCCTGCGTGCGCGCGACTTCGGCCTGCAGCGACGGGTTGCCCAGCGGCAGGCCCGACTGGACATACGCGCGCAAGGCGTCGGTCGCCGGCAGCTTGGCGCCGCACTCGCGCGCACCGGGATAGTCGGGCAGCAGCTCGAAAACGCGCAGCAGCGCCGGGAAGCGGTTGCTGCCGCGCGTTTTTGAGGTCAGGTTGACGAACGCCGCGCAGGCGCGGAGCGCGTCAGCGCACGCTTCCAGTCCCCAGTGCCGGATGATGGCGGGGAAGAAGTGCTCCCGCTGCTTGACCGTCATCGTGTCGAAGACGCAGCCGTCGGAGTCAATGCCCACAAGCGTGTCGTGGTGTTTGGGCAACGCCAGCATGCCTACCTACTATTTTTTTGTCCACAGATTACACAGATTTTCGCAGATGAGATCTCAATCTGTGTCATCTGTGGATAAGGTTACTTCACTCTGCGGGCGGTGGGCTTAGACATTGATCTGGAACACGGCGATCAGCGTGAAGACCATCGTGAAAATCGCGACGGTCTCGACGATGCCGAGCGCGGCGAAGTAGTTGGTGAGGCCCTGCCCGGTCTCGGCCTGCGCGTCGCAGGCGGCTGCGGCGGCACGCCCCTGGAACAGGGCGGAGAAACCGATGCCCAGTCCCGCAAAGATGCCGAGGATCAGCAGCGGCAGGCCCGCTGAGGCTTTGCCGAACATGACGAACATCAGGATCATGCCGTACAGCGTCTGCGTGATCGGCGCGCCGACCAGCCCGAGCAGGATGAAGGGGGCGGGCTTGCTCTGCGCGTAGCATTTTTTCCAGGCGCCCATGGCCGACGTCGCCGCGAAACCGGTGCCGAAGGCCGAGCCGGTGGCGCTGAGACCGAGACAGGCGACCGCGCCCGCGATGCCCAAGGTCTGATTGAAGGTTGCCAGTGTTTCAGGATTCATGGTTGTTGCTCCTTTTGTAGGTTACAGTCTTTTGAAAGGTTTGAAGGCGTAACCGGCCCAGGTGATGCCTTTGTGGTTTGAGAATTCCAGGGTGTTGAGGCGTACGGCGTGCACCAGGATGCTGAGGCCCGCCATCGCGAAGTTCAGCCCGTGGCCGACCAGCAGGATCAGGAGCATCGGCACGATCTTGGCCCACAGCGGCAGCCCGAGGTTGACCGCCATGTCGTTGAAGTTTTCAGCGACCTTCACAGAAGCCAGCCCCACTGCGAAGAGGCGCACGTACGAGATGATATCGCCGAGCGCGCTCACGATGTTGAGCGGCAGCATGCCGAGTTCGATGCCGTTGGTCTTCAGCTCGTCGCGCTTCAGCGTGAAGAGGAAAATCAACACCAGCGAGACCGCAAAGATCGGATAGATGAAGGCCGGCGCCTTAAATATTCCGACAATCCCGCACGACATGCAGTACATGAAGATCACCACGCCGACCCACCCGAGCTGCGCCAGCGCCTTGGTGTCCGGAAACAGTGCGGCGGCGTTCCAGAGACGCGCCAGCGAGAGGTGGATCACCCCCAGCGTGAAGCAGAACAGCATCATGTTGTTGATGCCGTTTTCGGGATGGTTCAGCCAGCGGCTGGCTGCGTTGTCCGCAAATCCGGGGTGCGCGCCGAACCAGGTGTTGGAAAGCAGCCCCCACAGGATGGTGGCCGTCGCGAAGCAGGTCAGCAGCACGAACGGCGCGCGCGGCGCGGTCGGCAGCTTGCGGCGCGCGAAAAGCGTCAGCCCCAAGATCAGCGTGCCGTAGCCGCCGTCGCCTACCAGCATGGCAAAAAAGATGCTGAAAAAGCAGAAGAAGGGGACGCTGATGTCGGCCTCCGTGTAGGCCGGCGAGATGCCGAGCCCTTCAAAGAGCGCCAGCACCGGACGAAAGAGGCGCGGCGGCCGCAGCAGCGTGGGTGGCGTCTCGTCCGCCGCCGGCTCACGCGTTAGCAGGCCCCAGGCATTTTCGCGCGCGGTCTCGCGCAGCTCGGCCTCCTGGTCGGACGGCAGCCAGCCGGTGATCCAGACCACCGCGCCGGCGGATTGCATCGCGGCGGCCGCTGTGGCGAACAGGCTCAGCTCGCTCAGGCGGTCGGTTTCGGCCTGCACGCTGTCCGCATGGCGGGCGGCGTGGCACAGGCGCTCGGTGATTTGGCCGATCCGTGCGCGGGCTTCTTCGTGCTGCTCGCGCAGCAGGTCGAGCGGGGTTTCCGGCAGCGCGGCGGGCACACAGCCCTCCGGCAGGCCGCCCGGCCCGATCATCACGCCCCAGACGGTGTGGGCGTCGGCGCTGAGCGTGTGGATCATGGCGCCTCCGCCCTGCGTCAGCACGGCGGCGGCCGGCGCGCTGAACAGGCGGACCGGCACGCCCTGCGCGGCGAGCCGCGCGGGCAGGGCGGTGTCGAAGCTGCCGAAGGGCGTCACCCGCGCGATTTCGCGCGCGAGCCGCTCGGCCTCGTTGGCCAGCGCCTGACGCAGGTCGGCCAGTCGGCAGATGGCGGCGATGTGCGCCTCGGCATCTCCCGCGATCTCGGGCAGAGGGGCAGACAAGGGATCGGTGGCGCCGCCTTCGTGGCCGTGGGTCTTGTGAGGGCCGGAGACCGTAGGGATGACAGGCTTGCCGGCCAGCGCGTCCTTCAAAATCTGCTGCGCGTGGCGTGCGGTCGCCAGACGGTTCTGCGCGTGGCGGCAGGCTTCGGAATCGGCCGCGCCGCCCAGTTCAAGATGCACCGCGCCCAGCTCGCGCAGACGCTCCAGTGTAGCCTCGCGTTCGGCGGCCACGCAGAGCAGGGTCATGTGTTTCATCGGAACGATCATGCCGCATCCTCCTCTTGGGCCTGGCCGGCGCGTCCTTTGGCGATCTTGCCGCGGGTGACCGAGGCGGTCTGCTCGTCGCCGATCGCGATGCGGATGATCCGGATGTTCTCTTTGCACTCCGGGATCTTGACTTTTTCGAACAGGTTCACGCGTTGCGACGTGGTGTTCAACTCGCGGATGACCAGTTCGCGCTGGTGTTCGAGCACGAGCCGCTCGGCCTTGAGCGACAGAATGGCGGTCAGGGTCTCCGCCGCATTGTCGTGCCAGGCCGGCGTGGCGAAAAGGTCGAGCGGCGCGCGCGTGACCTCGAGGCCTTTGTAGACCGGGATGGTCACGCCCGCGATATTGCTGGTGCCGGTGTTGACGCGCTCGACATGAACCAGCGCGTCGAGCGGCTTGCCGGGTTCAGCGAAGAGCGCGACCCATGCGGACAGGTCACGCCGCGCGGCGGTCTCGCGCGCCGACACCTCATCGATCCGCGCGGTGATGGCGGCGATCTCCGCCTGCAACTGCTGCTTCTTGAGCTGCAGCATCGGCAGAAAACGCTGGAAGCGCTTGAGCGCGTCGCTCTGCGCCTTCAGCTCGGTCTTGGTGTGTTTGATTTTGGCCATTTACAGCCTCACAGCCTTTTGTCCGTAGGCCAGAAGGCTGTCGTGAGTTTGGAGGGGATGCCGGTCTCGCCCGGTTCGAAACAGTCAGCCAGGATCTGCCAGCCCAGGTCGAGCGCCTTTTCGAGGGGGATGTTGACCGAGAGGTCCATCATTTCCTTTTCGAACCGCTCGCCGTATTTGAGCAGCTTGCCGTCCCAGTCGCTCATGCGGAAGCCCATGGACTGCTTCTCCTGCGTCTCCTTAAAAGAGGCGTAGAGCTTGATCATCGCGTCCATGATGGTGCGGTGGTCTTCGCGCGTGTCTTTGTTGACCTGCTGCTTGAGGCGGCTCAGCGAGCCGAAGGGCTCGATGCGGCCGTTGCGCAGGTAGAACTGTCCCTCGGTGATGTAGCCGGTGTTGTCCGGAACCGGATGGGTCACGTCGTCGCCGGGCATGGTGGTGACCGCGAGAATGGTGATGGAGCCCGCGCCTTCGAAGTCGACCGCCTTCTCATACCGCGCGGCGAGCTGCGAGTAGAGGTCGCCCGGATAGCCGCGGTTGGAGGGGATCTGCTCCATGGTGATGGCGATCTCCTTGAGCGCGTCGGCGAAGCTGGTCATGTCGGTCAGCAGTACCAGCACTTTTTTGCCCTGCAGCGCGAACTGCTCGGCCGCGGCCAGCGAGATGTCCGGCACCAGCATGCACTCGACGATCGGGTCGGAGGCGGTGTGCACGAACATGACGGTGCGCGAGAGCGCGCCGCTCTCGTCCAGCGTGTCGCGGAAGGCGAGGTAGTCGTCGTATTTGAGCCCCATGCCGCCGAGGATGATGATGTCGACCTCGGCCTGCAGCGCGATGCGCGCGAGCAGCGGGTTGTAGGGTTCGCCGGCGCGGGCGAAGACCGGCAGCTTCTGCGACTCGACCAGCGAGTTGAAGACGTCGATCATCGGGATGTTGGTGCGGACCATGTTGCGCGGCATGATGCGCTTGGCCGGGTTGACCGACGGCGTGCCGATGTCGATCAGGTTGTCGGTCAGCGCGGGACCGTTGTCGCGCGGCACGGCGCTGCCGGTGAAGGCGCGGCCGAGCAGCGCGTCAGAGAAGGGGACGCGCATCGGCGCGCCCAGAAAGCGCACCTTGCCGTCGGTCGCGATGCCGCGCGCGCCGGCGAAGACTTGCAGCGTGACGGTGTCGCCGTCGAGCTTGATGACCTGCGCGAGCGAGGTGCCTGCGCGCGAGGAGACCTCGGCGAGTTCGCGGTACTTGACCCCCTGCGCGCGCAGCGTGATGACGCTGCCCGCGAGGTTGTCGATGGTGTGGTAGACTTTATACATGGCGGGAGGTCTCCTCGATCCGCGTGACAATCTCGTTGCGGCGGGTTGCGAAATCGGGTTGGTTCTGCGGCGTGTTGTTCCAGTCGATGCAGGTCTGGGTCAGTCCTTGGAAGAATTTGCGCGCCTCGTCCTTTTGCTTGAAGGGATACGCGGCGAGCAGGGCTTTTTCGACGACGTCGAACATCTCGCGCTGGCGGTCGGCCGGCGTGGCGGCGTCGATGTCGCTGAAGGCATTCTGCTGGAGGTACACCGCGTCGAGAAACTCGCTTTTCAAATAGGCGATAAAGTCGGCAATACTGGTGCCTTCCTCGCCGACCACCTTCATCATCTGGGCCACATCGTTGCCTTGGCGCAGGATCGCGCGCACCTGTTCAACCCGTTTTTTATCGATGATGCTGGTGTATTTGCTCCAGCTCTCCAGCGGGTCGATGGCGGGATAGCGGCGCGCGTCGGAGCGCGCGCGTGACAGGCCGTGGAAGGCGCCGACCACCTTGAGCGTGGCCTGGGTGACCGGCTCGTCGAAGTTGCCGCCCGCCGGCGAGACCGTGCCGCCGATCGTGACCGAGCCGATTGAGCCGTCTTTGAGGCGCACGAGCCCGGCGCGCTCGTAGAAGTTGGCGATCAGGGATTCGAGATAGGCCGGGAAGGCCTCCTCGCCCGGAATCTCCTCAAGGCGGCCCGAGAGTTCGCGCAGGGCCTGCGCCCAGCGCGAGGTGGAATCGGCCAGCAGCAAGACGTTCAGCCCCATCTGCCGGTAGTAGCCGGCAAGGGTCACCGCGGTATAGACCGAGGCTTCGCGCGCCGCGACCGGCATGGATGAGGTGTTGCAGATGATGACCGTGCGGTCCATCAGCGGCTTGCCGGTGCGAGGGTCTTCCAGCTCGGGAAATTCGCGCAGCGTCTCGACCACTTCGCCCGCGCGTTCGCCGCAGGCGGCAAGCACCACGATGTCCACGTCCGCATAGCGCGATGTGGTCTGCTGCAGCACGGTCTTGCCCGCGCCGAAGGGGCCGGGAATGCAGTAGGTGCCGCCCAGCGCGACCGGGAAGAAGGTGTCGATCGAGCGTACGCGCGTCGTCATCGTTTCGGTCGGCTTGAGCCGCTCCGCGAAGCAGGTGATCGGCAGCTTGACCGGCCAGCGCTGCAGCATGCTGACGCTGTGATCCTTGCCGTCGGCGTCGGTCAGAACGGCGATCTCCTGCTCGACCGTGTAGTCGCCTGCAGCGGCGACCTGCTTCACGGTGTACGCGCCGCGGAAAGCGAAGGGCACCATGATGCGGTGCTTAAAGATGCCTTCCGGGACGGTGCCGAGCGTTTCGCCGGCGCTCACGCGGTCGCCCGGACGCGCGACGGGGGTGAAGGCCCAGCGCGTTTCGCGGTTCAAGGCTTTGAGGTAGGTGCCGCGCTGCAGGAAAAAACCGCACTGTTCGGCGAGCTGGGGCAGGGGGTTCTGCAGGCCGTCGTAGATCTGCGTGAGCAGGCCGGGTCCGAGTTCCGCCGCCAGCAGGTTGCCTGTGAAGGCGACAGAGTCGCCGACCTGAAGGTCGCGCGTGTCTTCAAACACCTGGAGATCGGCCTGGCGGCCGCGGATGCGGACGATCTCGCTCATCAGCCGCTGGGTGGCGCCGTCCTGCTCGATGCAGGCGTACCCGACCTCGTTCTGAGCGACCGCACCGTCGAACGCGACGGTGATCATGTTGCCATTGACGCCGACAATTTTTCCTGTCGTTTCCATAAGCGTTTTTCCGTAAGTGGGCGGGGGTTCATGCGCCCGTGTTGAGCGTGAGAGGGATTTCAGTGAGACGGTCAAAAACGGTCTGGCCCTGTTCCGGCGTCAGGGCCGTCCAGCGGGCGAGGAGAGCGAGCTTGACGGCATAGGCAAAGACGCCCTTCACGTCGAGCGGGTCCGGTCCTTGCAGCTCTTCGACGATCAGCCAGCGGATTTTATCGAGCGCCTTTTCGCGCCGCAGCGGGTCGGGCTCGTCGAAAGCCTCTTCGACCAGGCTCTCAATGCGTGTGTCGCAGCCGTACGCGGGGCGCAGCCAGCGGGATGCGTCTGCGCCGGCCTGACGCGCACGTTGACGCGCCACGGCATTGCGCAGGATCGTGTCGCGGTCGCGCCAGGCGGCGACGAACGGATGGTCACACGCGGTGCCGGTGAGCAGGGCCTCTGCCGCAGCCGCGTCGGCGACACCGAGCTGGTCGCGGCAGGCCGACAGAAACGCATCGGGCGCAAGCGCCGGCGGCGTGTCGAACCGCAGCAGGGGCAGGCTGGAAAGTAGGTAGATGACACTCATGGCTTCATCAAGGCTGCCAGGCGCGGGCGGAGCTGTTTGGCAAGAGTTTCGGCGAC
>JAGOBZ010000098.1 GCA_017999015.1 Kiritimatiellia bacterium | reverse complement strand
GCGCCACAGTCGACGTGACGTTCGAAGGCAGCACGCGGATGCGGTCGCCGGGGGCGACCGTGCCGGACACCACACTGCCCGCGAAGCCGCGGAAGTTGAGATGCGGCCGCAACACCACCTGCACGGGGAAGCGCAAGTCGCGCTGGTTCACATCACTCGACACATCGACCGTCTCCAGGATCTCCAGCAGCGAGGGGCCCTCGTACCACGGCGTCGCCTGCGGCGCGCGCGTCACGACGTTGGTGCCCTTCAGCGCGGAGATCGGCACATACCGGATATCCGGGATGTCGAGCTTGCGCGCGAAATCCTGGAAGCTCTGTCGGATCTGGAGGAAGGTCTCCTCCTGATACCCGCCGATGTCCATTTTGTTCACCGCGACCAGCAGGTGACGGAGGCCCAGCAGCGAGGCGATGAACGCATGACGCCGCGTCTGGGTCACGACCCCGTAACGCGCGTCAATCAGGATCACCGCCAAGTTGGCGGTCGACGCCCCGGTTGCCATGTTGCGCGTGTACTGCTCGTGTCCGGGCGTGTCGGCGATAATGAACTTCCGCTGCGGCGTGGCGAAGTAGCGGTACGCCACATCGATCGTGATCCCCTGCTCGCGCTCGGCCTTGAGCCCGTCCAGCAGCAGCGCGTAGTCGATCTCGCCGGCGCCGGTGGTGCCGTTTTTGGCGCTCGCGTCCTGCAGCGAACTCAGTTGGTCCTCGTAGATCAGCTTGCTGTCATACAGCAGCCGGCCGATCAGCGTGGACTTGCCGTCGTCCACCGATCCGCAGGTGATGAAGCGCAGCAGGTTCTTGTGTTCGTGCTCGTTTAAAAATGTGTCGATCGTGTTCATTAGAAATAGCCCTCCCGCTTTTTCTGCTCCATCGACGAGTCGCTGTCATGATCGATGACACGCGTCGAGCGCTCGCTCACCCGCACCTGCATGGTCTCGGCCACGATGTCCTCGATAGTCGCGGCGCGCGACTCGACCGCGCCGGTCAGCGGATAGCAGCCGAGCGTGCGGAAACGGACCCAGCGCTCCTGCGGGCGTTCGCCCGGCTCCAGGCGCATCCGGTCGTCGTCCACCATGATCCACTGGCCGTCACGCGCCACCACCGGCCGCGGCGCCGCGAAATAAAGCGGCACGATCGGAATGTTTTCGACGCGGATATACTGCCAGATGTCGGTCTCCGTCCAGTTCGAGAGCGGAAAGACGCGCACGCTCTCGCCGGGATTGACCCGCGCGTTGTAGAGGTTCCACAACTCCGGCCGCTGATTTTTCGGATCCCACTGCTGATGCCGGTCGCGGAAGGAGAAGACGCGCTCTTTGGCGCGCGACTTCTCCTCGTCACGCCGCGCGCCGCCGAACGCGAGGTCGAACTTGCCGGTCTTGAGCGCATGGAGCAGGGCCTGCGTCTTCATGATGTCGGTGTAGGCGCGGCTGCCGTAATCGAAGGGATTGACCCCTTTGGCGCGGCCCTCTTCGTTGGAATGAACGATCAGATCGAGCCCCTGCTCGGCGCAGAAGCGGTCGCGGAAGGCGATCATCTCGCGGAACTTCCAGGTCGAATCGATGTGCAGCACGCTGAACGGCAGGCGTCCCGGGTAGAACGCTTTTTGCGCCAGCCGCACCAGCACCGACGAATCCTTGCCGATGGAGTAGAGCAGTACCGGATTCTGCGCCTGGCTCACCGCATCGCGGAAAATGTGAATGCTCTCCGCTTCGAGCTGTTTCAGTTGTGACAGGGTCTTCATGCCTCTAACTCCTAATTCCTAACTTCTAATTCCTAAATCCTATCTCCCCCGATGCAGCCCGCACTCTTTCTGTTCGGGCTCTTCCCACCACCAGCGGCCGGCACGGACATCCTCGGTGCGGCGCACCGCGCGCGTGCAGCCGGCGCAGCCGATGCTCGGATAGCCCCGGTCGTGCAGCGGATTGTAGGGGATGCCGCGCGCCGCGATCGTGCCCCACACCTGCTCCTCGCTCCAGGCCGCCAGCGGATTGATTTTGACCCGGCCGTTCGCCGCGTCGTCCTCGACCTCGCTCACCTCGGCGCGCGTGACCGACTGCCCGCGCCTCAGCCCGCAGATCCAGGCCGCGTACGGGGCCAGCGCGCGCCGCAGCGGCTCGATCTTGCGCACCTGGCAGCACCGCTTGCGGGACGCGACACTGTCGCGAAAGAGGTTGACCCCAGACTCGGCGACCATCGCTTCAACCGCCGCGCGGTCCGGAAAGAACACCTGGATGCGCACGCCATACCGTCGTTCGGTCTCAGCCAGCAGGTCATAGGTCTCGGGGAAAAGCCGGCCCGTGTCCAGCGTCACCAGCGGAATCGGCCACCGGTTGCGCGCGATCATCTCGGTGATGACCTGGTCCTCCGCCGCCAGCGAAGTCGCGAACACGAGCCTCTCGCCGAAAATTTCCCACGCTCGCCGCAGCACCGTCTCCGGCGCTTGTCCCGCCAACTCGCTTCTCAACGCTTCTGCCGTCATCTTCGGCCTCCTCTCGCTTCCGCTTTCTTAAATCACGTACTCCAACCGCTCGCTGGACTGACCGTACAGGCGCGATTCCTTGGGCGCCAGATAGACCTGCTGCCCGGCGTTCACCGGCGCGGTCCGGTACGTCTCATGCGGCACCTGCACCTGCACCAGCCGGTTCTGTCCGTCCAGCAGTTCGATCTTCACCAGCGCGCCGGCAGTCATCACGCGGTAGACGCGCGCCGGAATGCTGATGCCCGATCCCGGGTGCGGCAGCACCGCTAAATCGTGGGGCCGCACCAGCAGGCGGACGCTGCCGTCTTCGGACGAGTCGCCGGTGAACACCGGCCGCTCGTTGTGTACCCGCCCGTGAAACACATTCACGTCGCCGAGAAACTTCATGACAAACTCCGAGGCCGGATTCTGGAACACCTCGTCCGGTGTGCCCGTCTGTTCGATCCGGCCCTTGTTCATCACCACGATACGGTCGGCCACCTCCAGCGCCTCCTCCTGGTCGTGCGTCACGAAGATGCTGGTCACGTGGATCGTGTCGTGCAGATGACGCAGCCAGCGCCGCAGCTCGGCGCGCACCTGCGCGTCGAGCGCGCCGAAAGGCTCATCGAGCAGCAGCACGCGCGGCTGGATCGCCAGCGCGCGGGCCAGCGCGATCCGCTGCCGCTGCCCGCCGGAAAGCTGCGACGGATAGCGCTGCGCGAGCTGTTCGAGCTGAACCAGCTTGAGCAGCGCGTGGACGCGCTCGCGGATCTCGTCGCGCGGGGGCCTTTCGCCGCGCGGCTTGACGCGCAGGCCGAATGCGATGTTCTCGAACACCGTCATGTGCCGGAACAGCGCGTAATGCTGAAAGACGAACCCCACGCGGCGCCGGTTCACCGGGCTCTCCGTCACCGGAGCGCCGTCGAACAGGATGCGTCCGCGACCGTCGGGATCGGCTGTCTCCAGTCCCGCGACGATGCGCAGCAGCGTGGTCTTGCCGGAGCCCGACGGCCCGAGCAGGGCCGTCAGTTCGCCGGACGGGATCTCCAGCGAGACGTCGTCAAGCGCCGTGTACGCGCCGAAAGTCTTGCTCACCTGATGAATTGAAATGCTCATGCTTCACCTCCGCGTGCCGTCTGCCGCGCGGCTTGACGCTCCACCACCGTCTTCACAATCAGCGTGACCATCGCCAGGCCGGCCAGCAGCGAGGCGCAGGCGAACGCCGCCGTGAAGCGGTATTCGTTGTACAGGACCTCGACATGCAGCGGCAGGGTGTTGGTCTCGCCGCGAATGTGTCCGGAGACCACCGAGACCGCGCCGAACTCGCCCATGGCGCGCGCGTTGCAGAGGATCACGCCGTAGAGCAGGCCCCATTTGACGTTGGGCAGCGTCACCCTGCGGAACATCTGCCAGCCGGTCGCGCCGAGGCTCAACGCCGCCTCTTCCTCTTCGGTGCCCTGTTCGGTCATCAGCGGAATCAGCTCGCGCGCCACAAAGGGGAAGGTCACAAAGAGTGTCGCCAGCAGCACGCCCGGCACCGCGAACACCACCTGCACGTCGCGCGCGTCGAGCCAGCCCCCCAGCCAGCCGTGGCGGCCGAAGAGCAGGATGAAGATCAGGCCGGCCACCACCGGCGACACCGCGAACGGCAGATCGACCAGCGAGAGCAGCAGGCTGCGTCCCGTGAAACGGAACTTGGCGATCGCCCAAGCCGCCGCCACGCCGAACAGCGTGTTGAGCGGCACGACTACAGCCGTGACGCCCAACGTCAGGGCCACTGCCGAGCGCGCGTCGGGATCGGTCACGCTCGCCGCCCAGACGCCGGCCCCCGCCGCGAACGCCTCGCGCAGCACCACCAGCAGCGGCAGCACGATCACCGTCCCGACGATCGTGACCGCCGTCACGCTGAGCGCGAAATTGCCCCAGGACAGGGCCTGTCGCTCCGTACCGTTCACGACACCCTCCTTTCAGCCCGGCCCACCGTGGCCTGCAGCGCGTTGATCGCCAGAATGCAGCACAGCGAGAGCGCCAGCAGCGCCACCGCGAGCGCCGTCGCGCCGGCATAATCGAACTGCTCCAGCTTCGTGATGATCAGCAGCGAGACGATCTCGCTCTTCATCGGCATGTTGCCGGCGATGAAGACCACCGAGCCGTACTCGCCCAGCGCGCGGGCGAAGGCCAGCGTGAAGCCGCTCAGAATCGCGGGGGCCAGCAGCGGCAGCACCACGCGCGACAGGCTCTGCCAACGCGACGCGCCCAGGCTGGCCGCCGCCTCTTCCAGTTCGCGGTCCAAATCCGCCAGCGCCGGCTGCACGCTGCGCACCACAAAGGGCAGGCCGATAAACACCATCGCCGCCGTGATGCCGGCCGGCGTGAAGGCCACCTCCAGCCCCAACCGGCCCAGCGCGCGTCCGATCGCGGCATCCGGCGCCAGCAGCGCGGTCAGCGCGATGCCGCTCACCGCCGTCGGCAGCGCGAACGGCAGATCCACCACGGCGTCGACCAACCGCTTGAGGGGGAACCGGCCGCGCACCAGAAACCAGGCGACCGTCACCCCCAGAACCACATTGATCAGCGCGGCGGACAGGGCGGTCAGAAAGGTCACGCGGAAGGCCGCCAGCACGCGCGGCTGAGCGAGAACGCGGGCCATGCCGGCCAGACCGAGTTCGCCGCTGCGCGCCACCAGCGCGGCCAGCGGCAGCAGCACCAGCAGCGAGAGCGCGGTCACCGTGGTGCCCAACGCCAGGCCGAATCCGGGCAATACGCTTTTCTGCTTGAATGTCATGTGTGCGGCCTCCTGCGGGTCACTGCGGGTGATAGATCTGATCGAACAGCGCGCCGTCGGCGAAGTGCGTCCGATGCGCCTGCTGCCAGCCTCCGAAAACCTCATCCACCGTCAGCAGCCGCAGCGGCGGCAGGCGCACGAGATCCGCCGGGTCGGCGTGACGCGGCTCGCGCGGACGGAAGTGATGGCGCGCGGCCAGCCGCTGCGCCTCCGGCGCGTAGAGGTGGCTCACATAGGCCTCGGCGACCTCGCGCACGCCGCGCCGCGCCGCCACCCGGTCCACCACCGCCACCGCAGGCTCGGCCAGGATGCTGACTGCGGGCGTCACGATCTCGAACCGCCCCGGCCCCCACTCCGCCAGCACGAGGTGGGCCTCGTTCTCCCAGGTGAGCAGGACATCGCCGATCGCGCGGCGTCCGAAGGTCGTGGCGGAGGCGCGCGCCCCGGAATCCAGCACCGGCACATTGCGGTAGAGCGCGGTCACGAAGTGCCGCGCCTCATCGCGGGCGGACTCGGCCTGGGCGCCGGACGCCTGCGCGAAATCCTCGCCCAGGCGACGGTGCAGCGCGGCCGCCCAGGCGGCCAGGTAATTCCAGCGCGCCCCGCCCGAAGTCTTGGGGTTGGGTGTCACCACGCGCACGCCGTGCCTGACCAGGTCCGGCCAGTCGAGGATCTGCTTGGGGTTGCCCGCGCGCACCAGAAAGACGATGGTCGAGGTATAGGGCGCGCTGTTGGCGGGCAGCCGGCGCTGCCAGCCGGCCGACAGCAGCCCGCTGCGCGCCGCCACGGCGTCGATGTCATACGCCAGCGCCAGCGTCAGCACCTCGGCGTTCAAGCCGTCGATCACGGCGCGCGCCTGTTTGCCCGAACCGCCGTGAGACTGGCGGACCGCCACAGGCCGGCCGCCCGGCTGCGACGCATACCAGCGGCTGAAAAGCGGATTGTACGCCTTGTAAAACTCGCGGGTCGGGTCATACGAGACATTCAGCAGCCGGACCGTCTCGTCCGCCACGGCCGTCAGCGCAGCCCCGATCACGGCCGCAGCCACGAATTGATTGTAAATCGTTGTGTTGATGCGCCCTCGCTTTCCCGCTTCTTGACGTCCGGCTGATCACAGCCAAAACCGCCTCCGCGGGTTGAACGGGCGCAAAATTACCACCATTAGTCTAGTATGTCAATAGCCTTTATAGAGATTAAAATGCCCCATCCCTCCCTATCGGTCGCAGAAGAGAGACCGCAAGCGAAGCCTGTGTTGGAGCGGCGACACCCTGCCTGGCCGCCTTCAGTTCGTGCATGAAGACGTAATCGATGCAGGAGATCCGGTCACCAGCGGTAGTAACGGTACGGATCGTCGCCGGCCTCGGGCGTGTCGAGATAGTAGCTCATCAGCCACTCCCGCTCCTCGACCTTCGCGAAGCGTTCCGCGAGCGGCGCGTCCAGCGCGGCCCCCAGATTGGCCAAGAGCCGCGCGGCCATGGCGTTCGCGCGCCGCTTGCTGGTGCGCAGATACGGCTTGGCCTGCTCGTCGATCAGCCACGGCGGCACCTGCCAAAGCACCACGCGCCCCGTGCCGTGCCGGATCACGCGCAGCGCGCCGCTCGACGACGCCCTCTCGCCCTCCGGCACCGCCAGCGCATCGAACGTGATGCGCCCGTGCCACGCCCAATCGGCGTTGCAGAGCCCGTCCAGCTCAGCCGGCCGCTGTTCAATCCGCGTGAACGCGGCGTTCGTCCGCACCGTCGCCACCGGCACCGGACACCACGCCTTCAGGGCGTCGCCCGCCAGCCCCAGGCACACGACGTTCAGGCCGCCTTCGATGGCCTTGAAGAGGTCCGGCGGCGGCGCGGACGCGCCGGGACTCACCACGAGCAGGCGTCCCGCGTCGGACGGCCCGCCCTGGACGACGCCGAGCTGCCGCGCGAGCCGCCCGGCTTCGGCGCCCAGCACGACCGTCTCGCGCAAAGCCGGCGCCGGCGCGCGGTCCAGATACTCCAGCAGATTGACGACCAGCCGGTCCGCCACCGGATCGTTCTCCGTCCGCCCTGTCACATCCAACTGGCAGAAGAGCGCGCACCCGCGTCCCTGCACATGCTCCAGCAGCGCCGCGTATTGCAGGTCGAACTCGCCGTCCAACAGCGCGCGCCAGTCGCCGCGCGCCGGTTTTTCAATCAGCACTGACGCCACCGTGCCGCGGCTGCCGCAGCGCCAGACGCGCGTGTTGGTGAACCCGCACCACGTGCCGTGCGGATCATGCGTTTCGGCGGCGGGCAACCCCGTCAGGTGCGGCGTGACCAGCGTGCCGGAGCCGGTCCAGTCGCGGAACGCAGCCTCGTCCAGCCCGCGCGTCACGGGATGTGCGGCGCGCGGGAAGAGGCGGCGCGCGCCGCGTTCGGCGATGCGGAAACCGAGCCCGCGCTCCAGCGTCTCCGCGCGCTGTTCAAAGACCAGCACCCGCAGGCCCTCATCCAAGCGCGTCAGCCAGGGCACGGCCGAGCCGTCCAGCGCCTCGCGCCCGATCACGACCCGCGCACCGGCGGCGGGCGCGTGCGTGCCGTCGAACCGCACATACCGCACGCCCAGCCGGTCGAAGAGGCGCGCCGTCAGGCCGTGCGGATCGATCAGGTGGACCGGCGCGTACAGTTGCGGCGGCGGCGGCGGCAGCACGGCGTGCAGCGCGATCTCGTCGACCTGCGTCACGCCGTCCGCGAAATCGAAGACGGCGGTCAGGCGCAGGCGTTCGCCCGGCCGGACGCGTTTCGGGAAGTCGAACGTCACCGGCACCGCGGCCTGCCCGCCGGCGGCGACCCGCGTGTGCCCCTGCCGCTCCATCAGCTTCTCGCCTTTGCGCCAGAGCCGCCAGGTCCACGCCACGGTCTGCTCGCGGCGGCGGTCATTGAGCATGAGCAGGCTCTTGCGCACCGTCGCGCCGGGCGTGAAGAGATGATCCTTGGCGGTCCGGGCCTCGTCCGGTCCCGCGATGAACCCGCAGTCCGGCTGGTTCCAGCGCAGGAAGGCCGCGCCCACTTCGGTCGGCAGAAAGGCGTCGCGCGGTCCGAGATCCTGAATGTATTGTCCGCCGGCCTGAATGCGGTCCGGCACGATACCGGGACACTTAAGCCCTTCGAGCGGCGTCTCGGCCGCGGCTTCGGCGGTCGGCGCGACGCGCCGCCAAAAATCGCCCTGGTCCCACGGCAGCATGGCCGACACGCCCCAGGCGCGGTGGAAGCGCCAGTTGTCGCTGGCGAACAGCGCCTGCACGGCGTGGTAGTTCTGCGGGAGCGCGCGCAACGGCTGGTTGAGGGTGCTCCAGCGGAACGGCTTGCCGGCGGCCCACAGCCGTTCTTCATGATCCAGCGCGCGGACCGCCGCGTCGCTGTCGAGATAGGCGGCTTCGCCCCAGAATGAGGCCGCGAACTCGGCGGCCCACAGGCTCTGGAAAGCCTCGCAGCGCCAGATGAATTGCGGCCCGCGGTAACTCGACCAGCTCGAAATGTGCGGCAGCCCCCACTCCACAAAAAAGAGCGGCTTGACCCCGTGCGCGGACCAATGCTCGGTCCAGTCGCTGCGCTCCTGCACCGGCGCCCAGTTGAGATAGCAGTTCACCGTGTGCATGTCGCCAAGGTTGCCGGACTGGTGGTGGTAAACCGGGCGCGTGGCGTCGAGCGACTTGGCGATGGCGTCGGTGATGCGGGCCTGCCTGCGGTTGCGCGCCCACCAGGCGTTCTTGGTCTTTTCATCCTCCGGAATCTCGTAGAGGCCGTCGATCTTCTGCGGATTCTGGTCGCCGTAGTACCCGGTGCAGTTGTGGTTCATCGCGTAGAGGATGACCGACGGATGGTTGCGCACGCGCCGGATCAGCCAGGCGGCCTGCGCGCGGTAGCGCTCGGCCATCTCGGGTTTGTCCAGCCGGTAGCCGAAATCCTTGAGGTGCGGCAGCGAGAAGGCCAGCAGCATGCCGGTCTCGTCGCACGCCTCGAGCAAGCCGTCCAGGTAGCTGACCGAACCGGGCGTGAAATCGTAATTGCCGGCGATGATGGCGTTGAAGCCGTATTCGAACATCCGGCGGCACATCTCGAGCGCCGCCGAACGGCTGGCCTTGTCGGCCGCGCTGACGGAAGTCGTGTTGTGCAGCGCGCGCAGGTGGACCGGCAGGCCGTTGAGCAGAAAGTCCCGGCCCTCGATGCGGATCTCGCGGAAGCCGACCGTCACCGGCGTCAGGGTATCCACCAC
>JAGOBZ010000001.1:6768-43910 GCA_017999015.1 Kiritimatiellia bacterium | reverse complement strand
GTCATCGGCTGCGCGGCGCTCCACTCCGGATGGCGGCGAGACAACTCAAGCGGATCCACGTCCGCCACGTTCCTCACAGCCTCCCCCCGTTGCTGTCCATCCCCGGTGTCCATTGTTTACGGTCAGTCCTCATTGGCTCATTAAAGATTGGTGAAAGTGTACCATGTCTGTGCCATTCTGAACAGACTGCAATAGACTGCAAAAGAAACGGGATTGGACTTTTCAAAGCACCGTTGAACGTTTAAAATCTGCGCCCCAAAAAGGAATTCCCATGCAACAGCCTTGCTGGATCGCCATTCTTGATTTCGGTTCGCAGTATACACAGCTTATCGCCCGGCGCGTGCGCGAACAGCAGGTCTACTCAGAAATCATACGCTTTGACACCCCCGCCTCCCTGTTGTTCGAAAGAAGACCTGCCGGCATTATTCTCTCGGGCGGCCCGAACAGTGTGTTTGAAGAGGGGGCGCCGACCTGTGACCCCGCGCTCTTTGATCTCGGCATTCCGGTGCTTGGCATCTGTTACGGCATGCAACTCACCGCCAAACTCCAAGGCGGCACGGTCAAACCGGGACTGCACCGCGAATACGGCCACACGCGCATCGGCACCGATACCGCCTGCGACCTGTTCGCGGACCTGCCTTCCGAATTTGACGTCTGGATGAGTCACGGTGACCAGGTCGCGGTTCTGCCGCCCGGCTTTTCTGTTTCGGCCCGCTCGCTCTCCTGCCCGCACGCGGCAATGTTCAACGCGACGCGCAAGTCCTATGCCTTGCAGTTCCACCCCGAGGTGGTCCACACCCAGCACGGCACCGCGATCCTGCGTAACTTTCTTTTCAAGGTTTGCGGTTGCACCGGCGATTGGCAGCTCTCTTCCTGGGTCGAGGAAACCGTCGGAAAGCTCAAACGCCAGGTCGGCGACGAGCATGTGGTGCTCGGACTGAGCGGCGGCGTGGACTCCTCCGTCGTGGCGGCGCTGCTGCACCGCGCGATCGGTGACCGGCTGCACTGCATCTTCGTGGATAACGGTCTGCTGCGTTCCGGCGAAGATCGCCAGGTTGAATCGATGTTCCGCGCCAAGCTCGGCATGGACCTGCATGTGATCGACGCGCGCGACCGCTTCTACGGCGCGCTCAAGGGCGTGACCGATCCTGAACAGAAGCGCAAGATCATCGGCCGCGAGTTCATTGAGGTGTTCGCCGAAGAGGCCCGCGCCTTCAAGGATTGCAAATTTCTCGGCCAAGGCACAATTTATCCTGACATCATCGAAAGCGAAAGCCCGCTGAAAGGCCCGAGTCAGACCATCAAGAGCCACCACAATGTCGGCGGCCTGCCGCCGGATCTGAAGTTCGAGTTGGTCGAACCGCTGCGCGAGTTGTTTAAGGACGAAGTGCGTGCCGTGGGCCGTGTGCTGGGCATGGACAGTGAACTGCTCGACCGCCAGCCTTTCCCCGGGCCCGGACTGGGCGTCCGCATTCTGGGCGAGGTGACAGCCGAGCGCGTGGCCCTGCTCCAGCAGGCCGATCTGCGCGTGCAGGAAGAGATCCGCAAGCTCCCGGACTACCGCTCGATCTGGCAGGCCTTCGCCGTTCTGCTGCCCGTGAACTCCGTCGGCGTCATGGGTGATCAGCGCACCTATGAAAACGTCTGCGCCCTGCGCGTCGTGGACAGCATCGACGCCATGACGGCGGACTGGACGCGCGTGCCTTACGAAACGTTGGCGCGTATTTCAAACCGCATCATCAATGAGGTGCGCGGCATCAACCGCGTGGTTTTCGACATCAGCTCCAAACCGCCCGCCACCATTGAATGGGAGTGAACCAACAAAAGGGCGGGCGGCGTCGGGGCCAGTTCCTTACCCGTTCAGCGTCCAGCCGGCGCGGTAGTCGCGCTTGAGCAGCGCATCGGCCTCGCCGTTGTTCGTCACGCGGCCGGCCTTGCCGTCATAGTCGAGCTTCTTGCCGACCCGGTAGGCCACCAGGCCGAGGCACATCTGCTCGATCATGTTCGCGCTGTATTCGAAGTCGCACGCGGTTTTAAGCGACGGATTCTTGCAGGCGTTGATCCACTGCTTCTGGAAGTGCCCCACCGAGGGCAGCAACGCCTCTTTGGCGCGCGGCTTGTAGTAGGAGAGGCTGCCGTCCTTGCCCAGCGGGATCAGCGCGCGCGAGGTGAAGTCCGCCACCAGAATGCCCTCGGTGCCCTTGAACATCGCCCCGTGGCCGATCTTGTTGATGTCCACATACGAGCTGGGCGGATTCGGCATCGCGCCGCCCTGATACCACGTGAGGCTGATCGGCCCGCGCCAACTGTTGGCGGGATGCTCGAAACGCATTTCGGCTTTGACCGGCGTCACGTCGGGATTGAACGGATCGCCCTTGGCTTCGGCGGAAGTCGGCAGGGCGCAGTCCACGGCATTCCACAGGAGATCCATCGTGTGACTTCCCATGTCGCCGATCTGGCCGGTGCCGAAGTCCCAGTACATGTTCCACTTCAGGCAGTTCGCGCCCGGTCCGCCCGCGAAATACTCGGGGTTGTAGGGATGGTCCGTCTTGACCGGCCCCAGCCAAAGGTCGTAATGCAGGCCGGCGGGCGGCGCGCCGGCGGCGGGGAGGTAACCGGGCTTGGGAATCTGGCGGTTGCCCCAGGCGTAGGCGCTCTTGAGTTCGCCGATCGCTCCGTCGCGCAGCATTTCGGCAATGCGGTTGAAGTTGTCGTGCGCGTGGCGCTGCATGCCGACCTGCGTCGCGAGTTTGTCCTTCTTGGGCAGCCAGTTGGCTCTGACCACGCGCGCCTCTTCCACGGAGATGCCCAGCGGCTTCTCAAGGTAGACGTGCATGCCGCGGTTCAACGCCCAGTTGGCGACAAAGGCGTGCGTGAAATCGGTCGTGCAGATGACCACCGCGTCAATGTCTTTCTGCTCCAGGCATTTGCGCCAGTCAACGTATGTCTTCGCGTTCGGAAAACGTTTGGCCGCGTCCGTCAGGTTGCGTTCCCAGCAGTCACACAGCGCCACGACATTCTCGTCTGCGATGGAATCGAAATGCGCCAGTCCACGGCCCCATGTGCCGATCAGCGCGATGTTGAGTTTGTTGCTCGCCGCATTCGCCCGCAAGCCGCCCGGCAGGATGATCAATCCCGCGCCTGTTGTGACCGCCGATTTCAAGAAATCCCTGCGCTTCATCCTCAGTCCTCCTCGTGTGTTACTTGAACGTTGAACGCTGAGCGTTGAAAGTTTCCCGCCGGTTGTTCGCGACACGACCACACGGCAGGATGACCCCAAACTCGAACATCATAATCGTGGGGATGATTTTACGCCCATGGCGCACGGAATGCAACCTTCGGTTTTTCACGGCCCCAGCCGGCCCGCAGCCGCGCGTCCAGCTCCGACCACGCGGGCACACCGCTGGTGGCATCTGGCTGCTCGACGCTGGCCGAACCCACCGCAACGGCCGACCGCACGCATTCGGCAGGACCGAGGCCTTTGGCTACGCCCGCGAGCAGTCCGGCAACTGTGCAGTCGCCCGAACCGGTTGTCCCCGCCACCTTCGCGTCAAAGCAGGGCGCGTAAAATTCAGCGCCGGCCCAGCGCTCGCAGGCTTCCTCGGTAAAGCAGCCGCACGCCGCCAGCCGCCGCGTGTCAGACGTGACGCGCAGATACGCGCCCTGGCTGCCGAGCTTCAGCATCACCACGGCCACGCCCATCGCCAGCAGTTCGCCGGCCAGAGCGCGCACGTCATCTTCGATCAACCCGCCCATCGGCACGCCCTCAGCCGCCTTGGTCCGCACGGCCAGACCCCGCTCGCGATGCAGCATGAACACGATCTCGTCCAGGCTGGGCGCGAAGATGTCGACCGACGGCAGCGCCTGCTCCAGGATGCCGCGCCAGTCCGCCTCCCCGGCGGGCGAAGCCGGATCGGGCAGCGCCATGTCCAGCGACGTGGCCAGCCCGCACGCCTTGACCGCGCCGAAGAGACGGGCCAGTTCGTCCGCGCGGCTGTAGAACGCGCGCATCAGCGGCGGATACCCGAAGTGGAAGAGCTGCATGCCGGCCAGCAGCGACGGCGCCACGTCGTCGGCGCCGAAGGTGTCGTTCGCGCCGGGACAGTGCAGAAAGATGCGGTCGATCCCCGGCGGGTTGACCACCACCGTGTAGGAGGTGGCGACGGCCGGGTCCACAATCATCGTTTCGACCAGCGTCTCGTCCAGACGCCGAAAATGGTCGCGCACCGCCATGCCGAACGCATCGTCCCCGACCTTGCCCATCAGCCGCACCGGCAGCCCCAGCCGCTTCAGCGCCAAGCCGGTGTTCGACACCGAACCGCCGGTCGAGAGCACCGCCGGTCCCATCTCCACCAGCTTGCCCGGCTGCATCACCGCGTCGAGTGTCGGCGTCCCGCGCAGGAACGTCGGGATGATGTCGAGGCAGACATGCCCCGCCGCCACAATCTTCAAGTCACTCATTGTGCCGCTCCTCAATGCATATCCACGGCCACCTCGCCGATGCCGCGGCGCAGGTAGTTGAACTGGACGTTGGGATGGTCCGCCAGCAGCGACATCGGCACGCTGCTGTCCGGAATGCGTTTCGCAATCATCAGCGCGGTGAGCCGCATGCCGAACGGGTTGTCGTGGTGGCCGGGATGCCAGATCGAGACCTTGGCCGATTTCCACGTCTCCACCGGGCCCACGGTCGCGGCGCGCGTCGGCACCATCGCGACATTGCCGCCGCCCGAGGTACGCGCATTCTGGATGATGGTGACCGGATGCAGGTCAACGAGGCGCGCGGCGCGTTTGCGGAATTCGGCCGGCGACGGCGGCGCGTCCGCGTAGGCTCCTTCGCGCTTGGGCGGGTCATTGAAGGCCCAGTGCTTGATTTCGCCTTGTCCGCCCTGCATCAGCAGACACTTGACCTGATCGTAGGTGCGGGTGTAGGCCGCCAGGTCGCCGGTCGGGAAGTGCATGTTCTTCGCCGGCATGCGCAGCTTCGGCATGATCCGGTCAAAACACATCTCGCGGTCGCACTTGGCGAACGAGAGCGGATGCCGGGGCGAAACGGTCTTGCCGTTCTCGACCCACTCGTCCATGCCCCAGAAATGCGCGTCGCGCAGGCTCAGCCCGATCGCATTCACGATGCGGGCCACCAGCGGAAGCTGCTCGGTCGGGCCGATCGGACCGCACACGCCGACCGGGTTGTCGGGCGTGGCCTTGCGCCAGGCCTCGACATACTCCAGCGCTTCCGCCGTGTAAAACTCTTCGACCGTGTCATAGATACAGACCTTGAATCCCGGCCGCGACAGTTCCAGCAGATCCTTGGCGGTGAGCGCCGCCGCATCGTTCAGGATCTCGCTGTCCAACGTCGTGTAGTCCCACCATCCCGGTGCCAGCTTACTGATTGCCCGTGCCATGTCTCGTCTCCTTATTTCGTCTGTTTCAAAAAAGGCGCCAACGCCGTTTCCAGCGGCGCATAATCGGCCGCGCAATATCCCATGTGGTTGTGGCGGCGCCAGCCCTCCGCGAACTCGCAACCGCCATAGCGCCGGCCGACCTCGCGCGCGGCATCGGCCATGCTTTCCACATACGAACCCATGCCCTGCGTCGCGTCCAGCCACTCGCGCTGGCTGGTGTGGCACGCCAGCATGGCGCGCCGCTGCGCCATCACGCTGCCCACGTCGATGCAGAACTCCGGCACGACCGGCATGCGCTGCATGTCCATCAGCGCATGCGGCAGCGAGTGATAGACCGCCACAGGCTTGCTGCTGGAAGGCCGCGGCGGATCGGTGACGTAACTGGGCAGACAGCGGTTGAACGCGGCGGACGAGGCGAGGCGCGACGCATACTCGTGGTCTTCCATGTAATCATAGCGTGACAGCGTCAACAGGATGTCGGGACGGATCTCGCGGATCACCGCAGAGACCTTCGCCAGCGAGGCGGCATCATAGTAAAGTCCCACGTCGTCAAAAAGCGACGGATGCCAGACCGCGCCGGCCACGTGCGCCGCCTCCTGCGCCTCCAGCGCCCGCACGCGCGCCGCCTCCTCTTTGCCGTAGACCTGCGAGCCGTAGCAGCCATTGGCCAGGTTGCAGATATGGATCTCCGCGCCGGCCTGTTTGAGCAACAGAAGCGTGCCGCTCATCATGAACTCAATGTCATCCGGATGCGCCGCCATCGCCAGCGCGATCAGGTGTCCGTCCTGCTTGGTGTCAGTCTGCTCCATGCTCATCCTTTCATTCAAAACGGGGTGACAATCACATGCTCCGGCGGCACCCACACCGACGTCGGCTCGCCTTCGCGGCGCCGTCCCGCCACCGGGTTCAGTTCGACTGCGGTCAGCACGCAGGGCGCGCCGCCATCAGCCGACGGCACACCGATCCGATACTGCGCCACCTCGCCCAGATACACACTCTCGCAAAACTGCCCGCGCAACAGGTTGTCGTCCGGCGCGTCCGGCGGCAGGCGCAGGCACAACGACTCCGGCCGCAGGCAGAGCATCACGCGATCGCCTGTCGACATCCCCTGCGGCGCACGCTCGGCGCGCAGCGCTCCGATGCGCGTCGACACGCGCACCCCGCATGCCTCCAGCGCGTCGATCCGCCCTTCAACAAACGTGCCCTCGCCGATGAAACCGGCGACAAAGCGGTTGGCCGGCGCGCGGTAGACCTCTTCGGGCGTGCCGGTCTGCTCGATCACGCCGTCGCGCATCACGGCAAGTCGGTCGGCCACCGACAGCGCCTCTTTCTGATCGTGCGTCACATAGATCGCGGTGAGGCCGGCCTGCTTACAGATGCGTCGGATCTCCATGCGCATCTCCAGCCGCAGCTTGGCATCCAGATTTGATAGCGGCTCGTCAAGCAGCAGGCAGCGCGGCCGAATGACCAGCGCGCGCGCCAGCGCGACGCGCTGCTGCTGGCCGCCCGAGAGTTGATTGGGGCGAGCCTTGGCGCGGTCGGCCAGATGGACAAGCTCCAGCGCCTCCCCCACCCGCCTGCGCGACTCGGCGCGCGGAACCTTGCGCATCTCGAGGCCGAAGGCCACGTTTTCCTCGACCGTCATGTGCGGCCACAACGCATAGCTCTGGAACATCATGCCCGTGTCACGACGGTGAGGAGGCAGCGCGGTCACCTCTTCATCGCCGATCAAGATGCGTCCGCTATCCGGACGGTAAAACCCGGCGATGCAGCGCAGCAGCGTGGTCTTGCCGCAGCCGCTCGGTCCCAGCAAAAAAAAGAGCTCGCCGGGCTGCACCCCCAGCGACACGTCTTTCAACGCCGTGTAAGCGCCGAACCTCTTGACCACGCATTCAATCGCGACGGAAACCGCCATCCCGCATCATTCCCTTCCGCACCCTCAAAACCGCTCCGGAAGCCAACACAGCTTCTTTCGGTGATTATCCCCTAAAACCGTATCCTTAGCAAGATGCCAGTGTCCCTTTTTCGCATTGCGGTCTGACAGACCTTTCTGTAACGTATTGACGTTTTTCCATGGCTGAAACAGAGCCTTTGTTTTTCCGGTGTTTTTTGGAGGAGATTTCATGAGCGATTTGTGTCCATGCGGAAGCGGCATCGTCTTTGAATCCTGTTGCGAGCCGTATTTGATCGAGCGGAAAAAGCCCGAGACCGCCACGGCGTTGATGCGTTCGCGATACAGTGCATACGCATTGGGCGCGGTTGATTACCTGTTCAAAACATCAGGCCCCAAAGTCCGCAAAGAGTTTGATGCCGAAAGCAGCCGCAAGTGGGCGGAGTCCGCGACCTGGACGGGCATCGAGATTCTCCAAGAGACCGGAGGCGGCGCTGCGGATCAAGCTGGGGTCGTGGAGTTCATCGCCCACTATTCGGTCAAGGAATCCTCGTTCGACCATCATGAGCGCGCTGAGTTTGAAAAACTCGATGGCGAGTGGCGTTTCATCGACGGCCACATCTTCGGCCCCGCCCCGGTCAAGCGCGAAGAACCCAAGATCGGACGTAACGACCCCTGTCCTTGCGGCAGCGGCAAGAAGTTCAAAAAATGCTGCGCCGTGGCGCAGGCCGTGTCATGACACTGAGCGCGGTCATCTTTGATCTGGACGGCACGCTGGTCGACACAGAATTATTGTGGGCGGACGCACTGCGCGGCTACCTGTTTGATCGTGGATGCGTCTGTTCAAAATCGCAAATCCTCGATATTGTTTTCGGTCGTTCCTGGTCCGATATCTATCTCGCCGTCGTTGCCTTGCAGCCTTCGCTGGCGAAAGTCTCAGCGGCCGACATGGCCGTCGATCTGCGGGCCTATTACGTGCGGTTGCGGGATCAGAGCGACGACATTGTGATTGCCTCCTCTGCGCGCCTGCTTAAAAATCTCGCGGCGGCATACCCGGTCATCATCGTGTCCGGTTCGCCTCGCGCGGATATCGAGGAGGCCGTCCGTCTGCTGGAGGCTGAACCGCATGTGCGGTTTGTGCTCGGCGCGGAAGACTACGCTCCGGGCAAGCCCTCGCCCGCAGGTTTTTTGGAGGGCGCGCGCCGTCTAGGCGTGCCCCCGCAGGAGTGTCTGGTTTTCGAAGATTCTCAGGCCGGCGTTGCGGCTGCCCGATCCGCCGGCATGCGGTGCGTGGCGCTCAATAGGCCTTGTGCTCATCCGCAGGATCTGTCAGAGGCCGACTGGGTACTCAGCGACCTCGATCAGTTTTCCGTCGAAGCGTTTGAACGACGGCTCACGCTTTAAGTCAAAACAGCGAACATCCGCCCATGACCCCGTCCGACATACCCGCTGTCAACCGCAGGTTGAGGGAAGCGTTTCACCGTGCCAAGGCACCGATCATTGACTTGGTGGCGATCCAGACGCATGATCCGTTCCGTGTCCTGCTGGGCACCATCCTGAGTGCACGGACCAAAGACGCCTGCACCGCAGCCGCCTGCGGCCGGCTTTTCAACGTCGTCACAACACCCAACGACCTACGGCGCATCAGCCAAGCCGATCTGGAAAAAATCATCTTCCCGGTCGGTTTTTACCGGGACAAGGCGCGGCACCTGAAAGCCCTGCCCGACGCATTGGAGCAAAAGTTTGCGGGCGTGCTCCCCGACACGGTCGAGGCGTTGTGCGAATTGCCGGGCGTCGGCCGCAAAACGGCAAACCTGGTTGTGGCTCTGGGCTTCGGCAAACCCGCCATCTGTGTGGATGTGCATGTGCACAGGATCACCAACCGGCTCGGGCTGCTTCAGACCAAGACCCCGTTCGAAACCGAAATGGCGTTGAGGCAGCTTCTACCTACCCGCTACTGGAAAACCTGGAATTCTTATCTGGTCGCCTTCGGACAGACGCGGTGCGCCCCGCGCAATCCGCGCTGCGACGGTTGCCCGATTGCCGCTTTCTGCAACGCCTGCACAATCACGGAGCAGCGCCCATGACTGTTCATCCTTCCCAAAGTCGCCATGTCGCCGCGTTGACGGGGTGCCTCCTGCTCGCGTTAGGAAACGGATGCCGGACCTCCACGACTACGCTCGTGCAGGACCGCGACACCCTCACCCAGCTCGCACCGTTTCTCTATGTTCTCAGCGGCAACTATGACGGTTCCCTGACCGTTTCACACTTTAAATCGGCGGGCACGTTCGGCATCGGCACCTTTGACGGACTCGACGGCGAAGCCGTGCTGTTGGACGGGACCGTGTACCAAGTGAAAGGAGACGGCACCGTGCATGTGCCCGACGACATGACCGGCATGCCGTTCGGCGCCTGTACGCTTTTCGACGCCGACCGCCATCACATGATGCGCCATGTCGGCTCGTTTACGGCTTTCACGCAGGCGCTTGAGACGTTGTTTGAAGACCGGCACATCTTTTACGCCGTCCGCGTCCAGGGCGAGTTCCAGTCGATGCGTGTCCGGAGCTGCGACAGACAGGAGCGACCCTATCGTCCGCTGGCCGAGGCCACGCGCGACCAACATGAATTCGCCTATGCCGACACGCGCGGCACATTGGTGGGGTTCTGGACGCCGCCCTTTGTTCCTGGCTCGATCGGCGTGCCGGGCTTCCATCTTCATTACCTGTCCGATGACCGCACACACGGCGGCCACGTGCTGGATTTTAAGGCTGAAAAACTGGCGGTCGTTTTAGATCCCACGCCACGCATCACGATCGATTTTTCTACGCCGTCGGCCGGCGTGCCTCTCGTGGAACACGACATCGAACGTCAGGTCCACGACTCCGAACGCGCGCGCCGTTGAGGCAGCCGCGCCGGATGACGTTAAAAGAGATCCTCATCAGCCTCGGGCTCTTCTTCCTCGGTGCCGAACGCGGGCTCGTCATTGCCCCATCCGTCATCCTCCGCCTCATCTTCCGCATCACCGCTGCCAAACAGCCTGCTCCGCAGCGCACCCGACCCCTGTGCCGCCTCGCAGTACGTGCAGTCAAACTCATCACAGGTCATACAAGCCGCAGGCGTGAAGTCACGCGCCGCCATTTCGCCGTCGAGCACCAACGGACACGAACGCGCGGTCGGCTCCTGCGTTGCCGCCGATGCCGGTTTTGCCGGGACGTCATCCGCGCTTTCGGTTTTCCCGGCTTTGCCATGAGGTTTTCCGAGCTTCGTTTCTGTCCCTTTTTTCAATTTTCCTGTTGCCATTACCACCTCCTTATCCCGCCATATCGCCGCGACCCAACGGCCCTACGAGCCAATCGCCACACCGTTTTCAATCAAAACCTGGAGCAACGCCGCGGCAGCAGCCTTTTCAGCGGCGCGTTTTGTTCTGCCTTCGCCAAACGCCCGATGACCGCCGTGCACGCGCGCGGCCACACGGTAAGCGGGCGCATGCTGCGGCCCGCACACCCCGACCAGTTCATACACGGGCGAATCCGGCCAGGCGTAGCGTTGCGCGACTTCCAATAATTTCCCCTTGGGATTGTCCCTTCCGGCGTCCACCGGGACATCCTCGCAACCGGCCATCACGGTGTTGAAAACCGTTTCGACAGCCGACAGCCCGCCATCGCACCATGCGGCGCCAAACAGCGCCTCCATCGCGTCCGCCAGCGTGTTGTCATTATCGCGCCCGCCTGCCGCCGCGTCGCCGCGGCCCAGTCGCAGCCAGTCACCTAACCCGAGTCTGCGCGCCATTCCCGCCAGCGCGTGTCCGTTCGCCAACAGGCTGCGCCGGACAGTCAACGCGCCTTCATCCGCCTCAGCATACCGCGCGAAAAGCCACTGCGCGCACAAGAGCCCAAAGACCGCATCACCCAAAAATTCCAGCCGCTGATTGTCGTGAACCTCAGCCCCGGGGTGGTCCGTACGGCAAGACGGTGCCGTCACCGCTGTTTTCAGCAATGCGCGATCGCTGAACACATATCCCAGTTTCTGTTCTAATCCGCACAAAGACGGTTCGGCCTCATTCTGACACGCCACATCGACTCCTTACGCAGGGCGTTTACCCGCCTGCACTGAAGTCAATGTAATATAAGATTCTCGGGGCCACAAGCGACAATAATCGGCTGTTCGCCATGCAGGGCGCTCAGGACAACGGCGAGTTCTTCACACCGCCCTCTCTCGTGCAGACCATCGTCAACATCGTCGAGCCCGACCACGGCGCCGTCTTCGATCCCGCCTGCGGCTCCGGCGGCATGTTCGTCCAGTCCAGCCTCTTCATCGAGGACCGCGGCCGAAACACTACCCGTCTGCCCAGCAATTCTAATTTTGGCCACATTGCATAGTTGATTATTGGTTGATTGTTGTTGGGGCGCACCGTTCCGGGATACCGCACGCACGCATCGCTGCCAGCAGGTGCGCGCGCGCGTCTTGATAATCTTTCGGGCCGACGTATTCGAGAATCAACGGAACCTGCGGCGTATGCTTCGCCGCCAAGGCCACGAAGCGTTTGTAATCGATATCACCTTGGCCGGCCGCAACGCCACGGCTGGTGTGGTACTTGCGGTCTTTGGCATGCAGGCACTCGATCCAAGGCGCGAGCTGCAAAAACATCTCATCGAGATCGTTGAGTTCGAGCAGGTTGGCCGGGTCAAGCAGCACGCGCAGACGCGGCGAATTCAGCTCTTCGACGAAGAGCCGCACCCGTTTGGCGCTCGCGAAAAAGCTCTGAAAATAGGGTTCAAACAACACCTTGGCACCGTGCTTGGCAGCCAGGCCGTCCAATTTACGGGCGGTCGCGATCATGCGCGGCCAAACGGCGTCCTGAAACTCCAGCGGCACGCGCGGTGAGGGAACTTGAGTATCATAATAATGGCCGGCCTCCGTGATGAAGGTGTGGACCCCCATATGGCCGCCCACAGCCATCATCGCATCAAAATAGGCAAGGTTGGCATTCAGTTCGCCGTCGTCGGGATGCATCAGATTGGTGTAGACACCGATACTGTGAATGGCAAGTCCGGCATCGCGATAGGTTTGGGCGATCGCCTTGCAACGCGCCGGTGTGAGTCCGGAAAGATCAGTCCGGCTGTTATATTTCCAAAACGCGCTGTCGGTCTGCGTGAGAAAGAGCTGAATGGTGTTGAAACCGGCTGCCGACAGCTCAGCGGCAAGGGCAGCATTTGTGTGGCCACCGAACCCGAGAGTTGATATGCCCACGGTCAAGCCATTCGAGGCGGTCTGCGCGTCGGCCCGGACAGACTGTTGAGCGGCACCGCCCAAACCGCAAAACACCGAAGCCTGCGACATGGCTTTGAGTGACTGACGGCGCGAGAACATGCGATTCATGGATTCGTCCTTTCTGACGCGACAACGCGCTGAAATTTGATTAAGCGCACAAAGGGTACCATCCGTGCCCAATGAGGGGACAGTCTAATTTTTTTCTCGGCCGTGACAGAGTGCCGTTTTTCATGTTATAGTTGCCTCTCTTCCATGAGTAAAAGACCGACACAATTTGATTTCTGGTTTGCCGTCAACAACACGGAGATCGTGATGCCGCCCAAACGTCATCTCGAAACCTTCGGCAACACCATTATCAACTACTACCTCATCAGTGAGTTGATGGACGCGGTGGGCAAGGTCCGCGTTCGCGAGGGGCGCATGCAAGCGCTGCGGCCCCAGATCATCACGCCCTCCGCCTACTCATCGACCATGCTCGAAGGGTTTGGCGAGCAGGCGCAGCAATACCTGGAGTGGCTCAAGGAACATGAGGATTCGGTGCGCATCCTGCGCTATGGTTACACCCTCAAGCAGGAAGCCTTCAGCGAGCAGGTTCTGACCGATACGCCCGAAGCCGTGCTGGAGCGTGTGGCGCGTGAGGCCGCAACCAAGAACGACCCGTTCGCCGCAGTGGTCAAAGGTGTGGACGACCCTTGGGACGTCTGCCTTGTGCGACTCTTTTGGACCGTGATACAAAACTCTGCACAGGCCAACATCCGCGAGCTTCACGAACGCCGTCTTTTCGAGCTGCAGGACGGCCTGCCGTCAGGGCTGCGCGACGAGATCGAAAAGGGGTTTCAAGCCGCCTCTAAAGACGCGAGCCTGATCAAGCCGCTCGGCAAGCTCTTGCACGACCACGGGCTTTTTGAACGCTTTCAGGACAGATTCTTCGAACTTATCCAAAAACGTTGATACCGCTATGACCATTACAGAAAAAATCTTGGCGCGCGAGTCGGGCGCCTCTCTGGTTTCCCCCGGTGACAATATCTGGGTCAACGCCGGCATCCTTCTGACGCACGACGTCTGCGGTCCCGGCACGATCGGCATCTTTCAGCGCGAATTCGGCAAAGATGCCAAGGTTTTCGACCGCGAAAAAATCGTCATTCTGCCGGACCACTACATCTTCACGGCCGATGAAAAAGCGCACCGCAATGTGGATATCCTGCGCGACTTCGTTAAAGAGCAAGGGTTGCCCTATTTCTACGATCCCGGCACCGACAGCTATTGCGGTGTCTGCCATGTGGCCCTTCCCGAACTCGGCCACGTGCTGCCGGGCGCGACGATCTTCGGCACCGATTCGCACACCTGCACGCACGGCGCGCTGGGTGCCTTCTCGACCGGCATCGGCAACACCGATGCAGGCTTCATCATGGGAACCGGCAAACTGCTGGTCAAAGTTCCGCCCACACTGCGCTTCGTGCTGGACGGCGAGATGCCGGACTACTTGTCGGCCAAAGACTTGATCCTGCATATCATCGGAGACATCGGCGTGGACGGCGCCACCTACTGCGCGATGGAGTTCACGGGCGCAGCAATTGAGGCACTCAGCATCGAAGAGCGCTGCACCATCTGTAACATGGCGGTCGAAGCCGGCGCCAAGAACGGCATCATCGCGCCCGACGCCAAGACCTATGCCTATGTGAAGGCCCGCACGGCCAAACCGTTCGAACCGCTCTACAGTGACCCCGACGCACACATTCAGGCCGAACACCGTTACGATGTTTCGACGCTTGAACCGGTCGTGGCCCGCCCGCATTTGCCCGACAACAAAGCACTGGCGCGCTCTTGCCGCGACGTGAAAGTCGACCAGGTCTACATCGGCTCCTGCACCGGCGGCAAGCTGGAGGATTTCATCATGGCGGCGCGAATCATGAAGGGCCGCCGTGTCGCGGTCCGCACGCTGCTCGTGCCGGCCACGCGCCAGGTCGAAAGCGGACTTGATGAAACCCGCATCGACGGCCAGAGCCTGAGACACATTTTCGAGGCGGCCGGCGTCGATCCGATCGCGCCGCCTTCTTGCGCGGCCTGCCTGGGCGGCCCGATCGACACCTTCGGACGCACCCACGGCAAGGAGGTCGTGGTCAGCACGACGAACCGCAACTTCATCGGCCGCATGGGTTCGAAAGACTCGCAGGTCTACCTGGCCTCGCCCTACACTGCGGCCGCCAGCGCCCTCACCGGCCATATCACCGACCCGCGCGACGTGTGATTTCGACACTGATTTAATTGCTTCATCTACGGACATCAGGGACGCGATGAACGAAAAACTTACCAATAATCAAGGACTCTCCCAAGAGCGAAAACAGGAGATAGTTGACCGCCTTCGCGAACGGGGCGTGCCAAGGGCGTGTCCGATGTGCGGTAACAAAGAATGGACGTTGGTGGATAGTTACGTCAAGCCTTTGGTCCAGAACCAAATCGAGGTTAACCGTGTCGGCCATGTGCGAGCTAGTGATGGTTTCCTGCCCCTTGTAGCGTTAATCTGCAACCAATGTGGGTTCACAAGCCAGCATTCAGTTGGCATGTTGGGTTTGCTTAACACTCAGGCAAACAACTCGAGTTTGAACGAGCAAAAACAATGAACGGCCACATCAACAGAAATGACGTGGACGGAACGGTTCTCACGTCTTCTCCGACTCAGATTCTTACTTCCCCCGAGGATATCCTGAAGACGGACATTATCAGGGAAGAAATATGCATTCGTAATCTTGGCCCAGTGAGAGAGGTTAAGATTGGCGACATTAAGCCGTTCACTGTCTTTATCGGCGAATCAGCGGGGGGGAAAAGTGCACTCATGAAAGCCATCGCTCTGTTCCGATGGCTCTTCAAACGATTAAATTTCCGCACGTACCTTCAAGCCAGCAGGATCACCAAATCGCCGTTTCGTCTCGGCATGGACAAGCATCTAGAATACGCGGGATTGTCGGAATTTGTTGCCAACAATACCAGTATTCAATATTCCGTTTATTTCGATGGCGTCTCTCAACCTTTTGTGATTCAGTATCGCGACAAAAAATTAGATACAAGGGGTGATATCCCAGTCGGCGGGATTTCTTACAGTAAGCTCTCCTATATCACGGAAACACGAGGATTCTTGCCCTTTTTGCTTAAAAGCAAAGGACGGCGACCGGCGTTTGAAGCGCATTTTGAGGAGATGGTTGAGGATTTCGAGCGCGCCTGCGCAACGCGGGAGGCGTTAGATGTCGATTTTCTCGATGTTCGGTTCTCGGCAGAATCCACCCCATTCGGATGGAAGCATCGCGTATCCAATTTAGACGGGGCCCAATACCAAATAGATTTTACGCACAGTTCTTCCGGTATCCAAAACACGGTACCCATATTATTGCTTGCGTCATATTTTGCTAACGATCTTGACTTGACCGGGTCATTTAATCGGGCGTTGCTTTCTACCGTCTCAGATTTAGGCAAGTTAACCGAGTTCAGACCAATCTCAGACACTGACACACTCTCCAAGCGCATTTTTTTTCATGTTGAAGAACCAGAACTCGGCCTTTTCCCTAACGCACAATGCGACCTATTGAACCGTCTGATTGTATTAGGCTCGGGCGAGGATCGGAATCCCATTCGTTTCATGATGACAACGCACAGCCCCTACATTCTCAACCATTTAAACCTTCTCATCAAGGCACACGACACGAACAACACCGAGTTCACAAACGGTGCTCGTTTGGACTTTGACAAGATCGCTGCATATCATGTGACTGATGGCGGGATTGATGATTTGAAGATGGCGGACAATCGTCTGATTGACACGAACGCGCTTTCAGACGCAATTAATGTCATTTACAACCGGTATGAGGAACTGACGTGAGCGCGATTTCCTCAATACTTTCTGCGGTCGCGCCTTGGTCGCAGGCGACGTTATCAGAATCAGACCGTTGTGTGATAATTACTTGTCCCTCGTTCGGCTTGAACGACCCGCAGAGTCGAACAACGTCTTATGCCTCTCCGATTGTCAAGAATAGCCGGCACGAAACGGCTAATTTTGATAATTTGAGCGCATTGCGTATCCACTGTCTGAAGTTTGGTGATTATGTCCGGTCTATTCCTCCGCCGTATCCCGAACAGTGTGATTTCATTATCTACGACGACAGCAATCGGGTCTTCTGCCTTGTTGAAATGAAGGTAACAACTTCATCCGGGGTGAAGACCCGCCAATTGCGTAAAACCCTTGAGCATTTGTTTAACGTGTCCGGTGTACGCCTGTTTGCGGATCCGTTTTCCTCGAAACGCTGTTGCTACTTTCGCAAAACACCTCCGTCCCCTGCGCCAACGCAAACGGTTGTTACGGCATTTAATCGCCCAGCGAAAATAACCTCCGGTTGCGGAAGAAGGGTCACAAATAGTCAGTTGACCAAAGGCATCTCAACCTATGGTTTTGAACTATGGCATTTTTCTGACTATGATGTCTGCCAACTTGCCTGAAAGAAGAGGACTCAATCATGCCTAAAGACACCCTTATCCGCGGCCCGGTCTACGTGCTCGAAGACAATATCGACACGGACCTGCTGATCCCGGCGTGCTATCTGAACCTCGTGCCCACGATCCCGGAGGAGTACCGTAAGCTTGGCTCTTACGCACTCGCGGGGCTGCCCGACTCCTTCCCGAAGTTCGTCTCGAACCCGGACGGCACCACGCCCTATGCGATCGTTATCGGCGGACGCAATTTCGGCTGCGGTTCCTCGCGCGAGCACGCACCGATCGCGCTCGGCGCCGCCGGCGCCAAGGCGGTTGTGGCCGAGAGCTACGCCCGCATCTTCTTCCGCAATTCCGTGGCCACCGGCGAGATCTTCCCGCTCGAATCGGAGAAGCGTTTGTGCGGCGAGTTCAAGACCGGAGACCTGGCGGAGATCGACATTGAAAAAAACACCATCACCCGCCTGTCGGACGGCAAAGCTTTCACTTTGAAACCGGTCGGCGCGGTCGCGCCGGTCATCGCAGCCGGCGGCATGTTCGCCTACGCCCGCGAGATCGGGATGATCAAAAAATGAGCACTCGCGCCACACGCGTCATCGCGATCGCCAACCAAAAAGGCGGCGTCGGCAAAACGACCACGGTCGTCAACCTGGCGGCCGCGCTCTCCCGGATGCAGAAGACGGTTCTGGTCATCGACCTCGACCCCCAGGCCAACGCCACCAGCGGGCTCGGGCTGCCGCGCCAGCCGGGCCTCAGCCTTTATCCGGTGCTCACGGGCGCGGCCGATGTGGCCGATATCATCCAAGCCACCCCGTATGAGGGCATCAACATCATTCCGGCCGAGCTTGACCTGGCCGGCGCGGAGATCGAGATCGCGCGTCAGGATAATCATTTGGCCGTGGTCCGCAACGTGCTCGACCGCGTACTCACCGCCGGTGTCTTTGACTACGTGCTGCTGGACTGCCCGCCTTCGCTCGGCATCCTGATGACCTCCTCGCTCGCGGCGGCCGACGGCATCGTGGTCACCATGCAATGCGAGTATTACGCCATGGAGGGCCTGAGCGTGATCACCTCGCTGATTGAACAGCTCCGCACCAACGGCGTCAATGCGGACCTGCAGCTCGAAGGCATCCTGATGACGATGTTCGACGGCCGCACACGTCTGGCGGCCGATGTCGTGACGGAGGTGCGCGCACACTTCGGTGAAAAGGTCTACGACACGGTTATCCCGCGCAACGTGCGCATCAGCGAGGCGCCCAGCTTCGGACAGCCGGTCATCTTCTACGATCCTTCCAGCCGCGGCGCGGAAGCCTACCGCGCCTTTGCTGCGGAATTCGCGCGCCGCACCGCGCCGACCTCTCGCCCTGCGGCTGAACAAGCATAGTATTCTATACAGAGTACTAGAAACCCGGCGTTTCTGGTTGTACGAGCAAGTCCGCGCTCATTCAGGATCGTATTTTTTGCAGGCTGCCGGTTAACGCGAAGAGCACGTTTTCCTCGGTGATGATTCCCAATACCGTGTCGCCTTCGCTCTCGCGCACCAGCACCATCGGATGACGGTGCTTGCGCATCAACGGCAACACATCGTCCGCGCATTCATCGGCATTCACAAAAAACGGCGCTTCCATGCTGTCTTTGGCCAGCAGGGCGTCTGGATCGGGGTTGGACGCCAGCACGGTCGCCACATTCAGCACGCCGACACACCGTGCCCCGTCCTCGCTAAAGACCGGCAACCGCACATGCCCGGAATCACGGACGGCCCGGAAGCAATCGCGCAGCGCAGCCGTCTCACGTGTCTGTGTCACACGGTTCAAAGGTGTCATGATCTGCGCGGCTGTCTGCGTATGCAACGTCAACACGCGATTGATCATCAGCCGTTCAAACGCGGTGATGCGCGACCCCTCCTTCGCATCGCTGACCACGTTCTGAATATACTCACGCGAAAGCAAAAAACGCTGACCGGCCCCTTTGCGTGTATCCGGCACCAGCCAGCGCGTCAGGAACAGAATCGCGGTTGTCAACGGAGCCAGCAGGCGATCCACAACATAAAGGGGGCGGGACACCAGCAGCGTTCGCCGCAACGGGCGGGTTGTAAAGAACAACTTGGGCAAATACTCGCAGAAGCACAGCATCAGGAACGCCACACCCGTCGCCCAAACCGCTTGGAGACCGCTCCTGTCCGGAAAACAGGTGCGCGCCAAGCTGGCCGACAGCGTGGACAACATGACATTCACCAAGTTGTTCCCGACCAACAGCGTGGCCAGACAGCGTTGCAGGTCCCCCAGATACTCGTGCAAAATCTGCGCCGATTTCACCCCCACGCGGACCAGGTGCATGAGTCTCGCGTGATTGAGCGACAAGAGGCCGGTCTCAGTGCCCGAAAAAAATGCGGAGGCAAAAACACAGAAAAAGATCCCGACGATGTGGAGTTCAGCCTTCACAGCTCCCCCCCGTCGTCAAGGCCTTCAAGCAGCAGGTCGTCATTCACTGACTGTTCGAGCGCGTCTTCCTCCGGTCGTTCCAGCACTTCGAGCTGAACGGCATCGATCCGCCGTTTGCGCATGCGCCGAACCGTCACGCGGCACCCCTGTGCGAGCACCGACTGCCCCGCCTGCAACAAACGTCCGGCATGGAACGTCACCCAGCCCGCGATGCGGTCCGCGTCGTCCGCCTCAAGATTGAGGTCCAGTTCATGGTTCACCTCCTCCAAGCTCACAGTGCCTTCCATCAGCCACACATCCGGTGCAACACGGCGGATCGGCGAACCGTCCTCTTCCGCATCCGGCGTCACGGGGTCTGTGATCAATTCCAGAATATCGCCGCGCGTGATCAAACCCGCCGTGCCGCCGTATTCATCCAACACACACGCAATGTGCCTGCCGCTCCGCTGGAACGTCACGAGCAGATCATCGAGTGAGACATTTTCAGGCACGAACAATGCTTGGCGCGTGGCTTTCCTGGCGTCATGTGCGGGGTCGAGCAAAAACTGAACCGTATCCAGAAATCCTTCGATCGCATCAGGGGTACGCACATAAACAGGCAGATAACGATGTCCCGCCCCGCGTGCGGTCGCCACCTGCTTTTCAACCGGTGTGTCCAGATCGATTCCGATCATATCCACGCGCGGCGTCATTTCGTCGCTGGCCTTGAGTTCAGACAAGCGGAGAATGCCATCGACCATCGATGCCTCTTCCTGATCGATCACGCCCTGTTCTTCTCCGACTTCGACGACGGTGAGCAATTCGTCGTTAGAAAGCGCGCGCCGTTCACGACGCAGCGATTTTTTGAAAATGCGGGAACCGGAGGTCAGCACCACATTGAAGGGGCGTAACAGCCAGAGCCAGAACAGCAACAGCTTACTGCAGACCGGCGCCAGCCGTTCCGCGTGGATGATGGCGATGCGTTTCGGCGTCACTTCACCGACCAGGAGAAGACTCACGGTCATGAACGGGATGGCGACCGCCTCGCCCCAGCGCGGAATCAGACTTTCAATCAGCACATAGCCGAGGCTGGCGATCGCGAAGTTCACCAAGGAGTTGCCGACCAGCAACGTGGAGAGAATCAGTGCCGGATCGGCCAGCAGCGCTTCCAGCCGCCGCCCCGCCGCCGCATGCCGGTTACGAATACGCTGGACTTGGATCGGCGACAGAGAGAACAGTACGGTCTCACACCCCGAAAAAAAGGCTGAAAGAGCGAACAATAGCAAAAGAATGATACTGCTGCCCCACATGGAGGAAGGGTTCATGGCTTGGAAACGTCATCCACAAACAGCTTGGTGCGATGCCCGCTGTTGAGGGTCTCGATCTCCATATCGCGAATCATCCAGCGGTCATCCATTTTTTTGACGCGCTGCACCCACATCTTCCGCACGGCATCACCTTGCGGGCCGAGCTGCTCCACCTGCATCAGGCAACGCAACTGACGATCCACCCAGATGCGTACGGCCGAACAGCCCGGAATCGGGGCCGGCGGCACAGCAACCAAAATATCGCAGTCACGGCCGTTATGGCTTTCGCCGCGTGGCCGATCATCAAACCGCACGTCCGTCCACCAAAGGAAATCCAGTGTCAAATCCATCCACGTCATGTCGGTCCCCCGGATACGCCCGGCATACGAGGGCGCAGCCACTGGCTTCTGCTCCGGTCCGTCAAACAGTTGGATCTGCGCCGGCTTCCCTTCCGGGCGCGTCAGCACTGCCCGCTCGACGAGCCCCGTGCCCTGCGGGTCCAGCAGCAGCACCTCCGCCGAAGGCGGCCGTGCCCCCCACGCCATCATGAGTTTGAACGGCTGCTCCATCAGCACGATGCCGCGCAGTTTGCGGACGGTCAACGTCCCTTTCAACAAAAGCGGCTCAGTCGGTATCAGCCGCGTGCAGGCATTCAAGGTTTCCGCTGCCGTCAGATTTTCCTCGGCGACGGCCTGTTCAGAGACAGGGCGATCGCCCACCGCCGAAAAGGCGGCCAGTACGGGCAACGCCACACAGGTCACAACGAGATTCAAAGAAGTTTTCAAACTCACCTCAACGCGCCCACGTCCATCGTGCTGCGCTTTTGGTGCAGTTTATATCATAAAGCAAGCAAGGTCGCAAGAAGCGCGGTCGCGAACAAATCGTTTCAAATTGCTCGGTGCTTTGGCTCGACTCATCAGCCGGAAACCGCTATCATAATTGCCCAATCGCGTGCATTGTCCCGATGACGAGCAGTCTCGTTTTCTCGCGGCATGCGTTGCGGCCCGAAAGGTCAGGTTCATATCTATGAGGCGTCAAGACATCGAAAAGGTGCTCATCATCGGTTCAGGCCCCATCATCATCGGACAGGCCTGCGAGTTTGATTATTCAGGAACCCAAGCATGTAAAGCCCTGCGCGCCTGCGGCTACAAAGTGGTCCTTGTCAATTCCAATCCGGCCACGATCATGACCGATCCGGTCATGGCGGACGCAACCTATATCGAGCCGCTCAATGTCGAACGCATTGAACAGATCATCGCCAAAGAGCGCCCGGACGCGCTGCTGCCGAACCTCGGCGGCCAGTCAGGCCTGAATCTGTCGCTGGAGCTGTCAAAAAAAGGCGTGCTGGACAAGTACGGCGTGAAGGTCATCGGCGTGAATCTCGACGCCATCGAGCGCGGCGAAGACCGCCAGATCTTCAAGGACACCATGACGCGCCTGGGCATCGAAATGCCCAAGAGCGAAATCACCTACACCGTCGAACATGCCGAAGAGATCGCGGCGTCACTCGGATATCCCGTGGTGGTGCGTCCGGCCTACACCATGGGCGGCACCGGCGGCGGGCTCGTCTACAATGTCGAGGAGTTGCGCACCATCGTTCAACGCGGCCTGGAGGCGTCGCTCACCCACCAGTGCCTGATCGAGGAGTCCGTGCTCGGCTGGGAAGAGCTTGAGGTCGAGGTGGTCCGCGATGCCAAGAACCAGATGATCGCGGTCTGCTTCATTGAAAACATCGACCCCATGGGCGTGCATACCGGCGACTCGTTCTGTTCGGCACCGATGTTGACCATCGAGGCGTCCGTGCAGAACCGCCTGAAGGATTACGCCTTCCGCATCGTCGAGTCGATCGGCGTGATCGGCGGCACCAACGTGCAGTTTGCTCATGACCCCGTGAGCGACCGCATCGTCATCATCGAGATCAATCCGCGCACCTCGCGCTCGTCCGCCCTGGCCTCCAAGGCGACCGGTTTCCCGATCGCGATGGTTTCCGCCCAGCTTGCGAGCGGCATGACCCTGGACGAGATCCCCTACTGGCGCGACGGAACCCTCGAGAAATACACGCCGTCGGGCGACTACATCGTCATCAAGTTCGCGCGCTGGGCTTTTGAGAAGTTCCGCGGCGTGCAGGACAAGCTCGGCACGCAGATGAAGGCAGTCGGCGAGGTCATGTCGATCGGCAAGACCTATAAAGAGACCTTCCAGAAAGCCATCCGCGCGCTGGAGAACGGACGACACGGGCTCGGCTTTGCCAAGGATTTCAACCGCAAGTCGCTGGCTGAACTGCTGGAGCTGCTGCGTGACGCCACCAGCGAGCGCCAGTTCATCATGTACGAGGCACTCCGCAAGGGGGCCACCAACGAGCAGTTGTTCGAGCTGACCCGCATCAAGCCCTGGTTCGTCCAGCAGATGCGTGAGCTGGTCGAACTGGAAGAAAAGGTGTTGCAGTACAAGGGCGCCATGCCGACCGACGATCTTCTGGTGCAGGCGAAGCGCGACGGGTTCTCCGACAAATACCTGGCCCGGATTCTCGGTATCAAGGAGAAGAACATCCGCCTGCGCCGCGCGGCGCTGGGCGTGACCGAGACTTGGCATCCCGTGCCGGTCAGCGGCGTTGAGAACGCATACTACTACTACTCGTCCTACAACGGCAAAACCGATGAAGTGCCGGTCTCCTCAAATGCCAAAAAGGTCATGATTCTGGGCGGCGGGCCGAACCGCATCGGGCAGGGCATCGAGTTTGATTACTGCTGTGTCCACGCCGCCTTCGCGATGCGCGACGCCGGCTATGAGACCATTATGGTCAACTGCAACCCCGAGACGGTGTCCACCGACTACGACACCTCCGACAAGCTGTACTTCGAGCCGGTCACGCTCGAAGACGTGCTGCAGATTTACGAGCGCGAGAAGCCGGACGGCGTGAT
Organism: Kiritimatiellia bacterium; assembly: GCA_017999015.1. Taxonomy (GTDB): domain Bacteria; phylum Verrucomicrobiota; class Kiritimatiellia; order RFP12; family UBA1067; genus DUPH01. The sequence goes on along the minus strand of JAGOBZ010000001.1, from coordinate 20,222 downwards.
CGTGCAGTTCGGCGGCCAGACGCCGCTCAACATCGCGCGTGAACTGGCCGACGCCGGCGTCAAGATTCTGGGCACCAGCATCGACTCCATCGACATCGCCGAAGACCGCGATCTTTTCCGTCACATGATGGAACGCCTGGAGATCCCGATGCCGGAGTCGGGTATGGCGGCCGATATCGACGAGGCGGTCAAGGTCGCCAACGCCATCGGGTATCCGCTGATGATCCGTCCCTCTTTCGTGCTGGGCGGACGCGGCATGGAGGTGATTTACGACGAGCAGATGTTGAGGGAGTATGTCGACAAAGCGGTGGGTGTCACGCCAGACCGTCCGTTGTTGCTCGACCGTTTCCTGCAGGAGGCGCTGGAATGCGAGGCCGACGCCCTTTCCGACGGCAAGGACGTCTACATACCGGCCGTGATGGAGCACATCGAGCTGGCCGGTGTGCATTCCGGCGATTCAGCCTGTGTCATCCCGCCGATTTCGATCCCCGAGAAACACCTCGACACGATCCTGGCCTACACGCGCAAGATCGCGCAAGAGCTGCATGTCGTCGGCCTGATGAACATGCAGTACGCCATCGAAAAGGATAAGGTCTATGTGCTGGAGGCAAATCCGCGCGCCTCGCGCACCGTGCCGCTGGTCTCTAAGGTGTGCAACACCCAAATGGCCCGCATCGCCACCCGGCTGATGCTGGGAACGCAGATCAGCGAGTTGGGTCTCGGCCCCAAGGTCATCCCGCATTTCGGGGCGAAGGAAGCGGTCTTCCCGTTTGACAAATTCCCGGAAGTCGATCCGGTACTGGGGCCTGAGATGCGTTCGACCGGCGAAGTGCTCGGCCTGGCCTCTACCTTCGGGCTGGCCTACTATAAATCGCAGGAGGCCGCCAACGCCAAGCTGCCGACCGAGGAAGGCACAGTGCTTATCAGCCTTTCGGAAAAAAATCCCGCCGCCGCCAAAGCGGCCAAGGAGTTCGTGAAGCTGGGCTTCAAGCTGGTCGGAACCGAGGGTACGATCCGCTGGCTGGCCGAAAACGGCATCGCGGGCGAGGTGATCCATAAGATCAACGAAGGGCGCCCCAACGTGCTCGACGCCATCGTCAACCGCCAGGTCTGCCTCGTGATCAACACGCCGTCAGGCCGCCGCGATGCGCGCGCCGACGACGCCTCGATCCGCAAGGCGGCGTTGAAATACAAGGTGCCGTACCTGACGACCGTCGCGGCCGCAGTGGCCAGCGCCCAAGGGATCCGCGCCGCGCGCGACAGCGCCGGCGGTGTGAAATCCATCCAGGCCTATCATGCCGATATCCGATAGCGACGGGGAAGGGAGATCATGACGGCTGTTTCTTCCCTGCGTTTTACGGGCCTTTTGCTGTTGCTTGTCCTGCCTTTCTCTGCCGTGCGCGGCGACACCGCCAGCGGGACGATACCCTGGCGTTCGCTGCCGCACGTCCAGCGAACGCTGGGCGCCACCCATCACGTGTGGGACGGCGAGACGATCTGTTTTTCCAATAGCCAGAACGTGATTCGGTTTTATCCGGGACGCCGCAAAGCCGATGTGAACGGCACAGTGGTCTGGCTCAACGCGCCGGTTGAAGGCTCCGTCGCCGATGGCAGTTGGAGATTGGCCGCCGTGGATCTCGACCTGCTGCAATTGGCCGTTCTGCAGCAGACTTCAAACGGCAAGCCTGAGCCGTTGCGTGTTCTGCTCGACCCTGGCCACGGCGGTGACGATGAAGGGGCGCGGTGTCCCGATCCGCTGGTGAAAGAAAAAGATCTGACTCTGACGCTCGCCAAACGGATCGGCACGCAGTTGAAAAAGGCAGGCCTGCATGTGGACTACACCCGGACGCGCGATATCACACTCTCGCTTGACGCTCGCGCCCGGATCGCACGCACCAAAAAGGCGAATCTGTTTATCAGCGTCCACGCCAATCACGCCAGCAATCTTGACGCATGCGGAGTGGAAACCTACGTGTTGCCGCCGAGCGGTTATCCCGGTACGGCCGAGGGCTCACGCGCCCGCGGTTGGCAGATCGGCAACCGCAACGATTTTCACAACACGCTGCTGGGATTCTCGATCCATCGCCATCTGATGTCCACACCGGAAACGGTTGACCGCGGCCTCAAACGGCAGTCTTTTTTCGTGCTGCGCGAGACCAGTTGCCCGGCCGTTCTGCTGGAGTTCGGCTTTCTCTCTAACGCAGGCGAGACCCGCCGCATGTTACGCACCGATTGGCAGATCCAGAGTTGTGCGGCTGTGGTCGAGGGCGTTCTGGCCTATGCGCGCAGCGCCAAGACATTAGATCGTGCGGTGGCGGACAAACGCGCGCGTGACGCTGAAAACAATGAGCGCTGGCGTAAGCATCTCGCGGCGCAGGCCACCCGCGCGGCAGTCGAAGCCGACGCTCAGGCTGACCGCCAACTGGCCGCCGTCACGCCGTCAGCCGTGTCTTTCCCGACCGCCCCCAGCGCAACGTTGCCCAACGCAGTGGCATCGGCCACCCCGACCCTCCAACAACAGCAGGGCACCAATTCGGCGCCGATCCAGATGGACGCCCTGCTTGAGTATTACGCACCCGACAAGGTACAGTGAGCCATGCAAAACAAACACGATCCTGCCCCTCCCCTTGTTTCGACACCCGCCGCAAAACGGGCAGTGCTCAACACCGTTTTACTCGCCGCCGCGATCTTTTTGATCCCGGTGTTGGTCGGCTTGCTCTTCGTGATGGCCTCGCATCGCCTCTCACCCCGTCCTGCTGCGCCTGCCGCCGACTCATGCGCTCTGCTGACCAACCGGCTCCACGACGGCAGTGCCGCGCAGAAGGCCCAGCTCACCGGCCTGCGGCGAGAGTTCCGCGAGGCCGGTTTGGCGACGGACGAAGTGGACATCAGGCTCTGGGCGGCGCGTGCGCAGGAACCCGAGGCGCTCTTCCGCGTTTCGCCACCCGATCCGGACAAACGATGGAACTGGCACCTCTCGCAAGACGGTCTCTTCGCGTTGGCGGTCTCCATGGAGATTGACCGTTTTGACCGGCGTGACGTCGGCCTCTTTGATCTGAGCGGGGAGGAATGGGCTTGGACCAACTCTTTGCCTTGGCCCGACACCCATGAGGCCCCGTATGTCTTCAAACGCCATCTCGTCGTTCGTTATGTTAAGAACGCCTCTCGTTTCGCGCTGGAAGTCGATCCTCGCGGCGCGATCATGAATGTTGACAGACTGGGGGCGGGGACTTTCGATATTCCGCCTCCCGTGCCGGCGCTCCCGAACACTGCGGGACACCCCGTAGCCATCCGGCATGGCATTTATTTCTCGACCGATCCCCAAGACTGCACGTTGACCGGCTATGCGCAAACACTGTTGCCCGGTTTGCGCGACGCCGGACCGTATCATGCAGGCACCTTTTTTTCGGGAAACGGGTTGCTGTTGTTTCGCGCTGCCGAAGGCCGAGTGACCGTTTCGGACAGCCTTACGGGCACGCCCCTGCAAACGTTCGATGCTTGGCCTCACACGACCAACACCGTGGTCACCGGTGCGCTAGCGACCAGTGACGGTTCCGGTCTCACGGTTTTCCTCCAGACTGAGTTCGACGGCACGCCGCCGGTCCGTCGCGAATGGAGTGTTGCCGTCGATGTCTACGCCGGGACCGTCACACGCAGCTTGAATGCCGATACGCTCTTTACCAAGCCTGCTGCGACCGAGACCCTTAGCGCCACAACCCCTGACGGCCGCTGGATACTCGCCGTCGATACGGCCAATGCGCTGACGGTGAGCCCTGCGGAAGACCCCGGTCACCCGTCCGTCCGCGTCCCGCTGGCCGGGGTCGGCATCTCAGAATCCATCCGCCACATCGCCTTTTTGGAGCAAGGCAGACACCTGCTGATGCGCAGCGGCACCCATCAGTGGTTGCTCGATTTCAAACTGGCCCGCGGCTATGGCGGCCTGACGGCCCGCATCGCCGCCAGCAGCCGCACCATCCCGCCGGAAGCGTATCAGGTGTCGCCTGCGAGCGCTGAACCCGACGCCCTGCTTGCCCTCTCGGAAGAGGGATACGGCGAATATGCGCCGTTCGACCCAGATGATCTGGCGCGCAGCTTTGATCCTGACGCTACGGCCCCCTCCTACTTGGCCCTGCGCGCCGAATTCTGCGTCGCAAACCAGGCGTGGGGATATGCTGCCGGCATGCTCGAAGAGATGGCGCGTCTGCAGGAGTTTGATCTGCGCGCTCCGCGCATCAACCCGTTGCTGGCTGCGCGCTGCCAGCTCTTGGCTGGCCTGCCACATAAAACACGCGCGACCTGCCGCGAGGCGTTGCGCCTGTTTCTCACGCGTCCCGACGCCACGCCACGTATGATCCGCTACCATTTGCAGGGGCTGCTCTTTGCCGAATGATGGCGATCAGGTTTGAAAGACAGGCTCGATAATTGTTATTCTCGCTACGCAATGACTAAGAGGCAGCCCACAACGTATTCGCAGAATAAGAAACGCGTTCAATCGCGCCAAAAAAACCTGTCGGATTTTGCTCAAACCCATCATGGTTGTGTGCTTTCGGCGAATGATCTTCCTCAGCACATCCGCGAAGATGTCTTAACGTATCACGCTGAGTTCGAGAAGGCTGGGTTCCAACTGCTGTCCTCCGACACGCATCCCAATTTGTTGGTTCAGGGACAGTTCATGTTTTGGCCGGTTGGCCAAGACTTGCCGACTGCATTACCGCCGTGCGAACGGAAGTATTCACCTGTTGTGAACGGACGCCCTATCGGGATTGACCTGTTCGCCGGAGCCGGCGGTCTTTCCTTGGGATTTGAAGGGGCGGGGTTTGACATTGCCGCATGTGTTGAAATCGATCCGATCCACTGTGCGACACATGAGTACAACTTTCCGTATGCAGCCTCGATATGCGAGAGCGTCACGGCCTTGACGGGATCCGCGATTCGCCGCCGTTGCGACATCGGCGACCGCGACATTGACGTGGTGTTCGGCGGCGCACCCTGTCAGGGTTTCTCGATGATTGGGAAAAGGGCTCTGGACGACCCTCGGAACAAGCTGGTTTCGCACTTCGTCAGACTGGTTACGGAACTACGTCCGAAATACTGTGTTTTCGAGAATGTAAAAGGGTTGACCATTGGCAGGCATGTGCAGTTTCTTAAAGAGTTGATCGCTGCATTGGAAAACGCGGGGTATCATGTCGTTTTACCTTACCGCGTGTTGAATGCCGCCGACTATGGTGTGCCCCAGAACCGTTTCCGTCTCTTTCTGATGGCCTATCGTAGCGGCCAGCCGCCGCCTGTCTACCCGGTACCACAAGCAGACAAGGTGACCGTAGCGGAAGCAATCGGGGACTTGCCGGATGCTGACCGTTTCAAAGCGTTATTGGATTCGGATGCCGTAAACGTCACATGGGAAACAAAGACAGACTATGCCAAGAAGTTGCGGGGGCTGATGGACGATCTGGGCGATTTCAGCTATCCCCGAATGTTCGACCGTGGCATGCTGACGTGCAGTTTACGGACGGTTCACACAAAGGAATCGAAGGCCCGTTTTATCGACGCGGTCGCTGGCACGACGGAGCCGGTCAGCCGGTTCTTCAAGTTGTCGCTGTCCGGTCAGTGTAACACGCTCCGTGCAGGCACCGACAGCGCGCGTGGCGCATTTACGTCTCCGCGACCGATCCATCCTACGAGGCCGCGTGTCATTACGGTACGCGAGGCTGCCCGCCTGCACTCGTATCCCGATTGGTTCCGGTTTCATGTGACCAAATGGCACGGTTTCCGCCAGATAGGAAACAGTGTCCCGCCGCTTCTCGGACATGCCATAGCTGGGAAAATCATCGAGGCTCTCGGGATTGAGCCGTCAAAGCCGAACGTCGCGATCACGCCGGGTGACGGCGTACTGTTAAACCTTAACATGCGTCAGGCTGCCGATCACTTTGGTGTGCCTGCTTCGGTAATCGGGCAAAGAACACGAAAATAGGAGATCGTTCTCTCATGGGCAAATCTCTGAACCGGTATGCCGCGCTGATTGAGCGCATTTTCTTCTCGCATTACAAACCGGGCGAGAGCGAATTCCTTTTCGAACGCGAAGAACTTGCCGCCACGGCATCGGAGTTGAACATCAAATTACCGAAAAAATTAGGCGATGTTCTCTACTCATTCCGTTATCGGGTTGCACTGCCCGAATCGATCACGCGGACAGCCCGACCGGGTATGGTTTGGATCATTAAAGGTGCCGGCACGGGACGCTATCTTTTCAAGCAGGCGCACATGAGCCGAATCGAACCTGACGAGACGATGTTGGCAATCAAAGTGCCCAACGCGACACCTGAAATTCTGCTTGCTAACGCCTTTGATGACGAACAAGCCCTGTTGGCAAAAGTGCGGTATAACCGATTGATTGATCTTTTTCTCGGTATTACCGCGCACTCTCTTCAGAACCACCTGCGCACAACCGTAAAAAGCATTGGGCAGATCGAAATCGATGAAATTTATGTCGGACTCAACCGGCGGGGCAGCCAATTCATTGTTCCTGTGCAGGCGAAAGTCGGCAAGGATCAGCACGGTGTCGTTCAGACGGAGCAAGACCTTTTGTTCTGCAGAGAACGTTTCCCCAATCTCATCTGCCGTCCGGTTTCAGTCCATGCGCTCAGCGACAACCGCATTGCGATGTTCGAGCTAACACTAAACGATGACCAAGTGCGCGTGATCGATCAGAAGCACTACACCTTGGTTCCTGCAAGTGCCATTTCGGACGCCGACCTCCACCGATACAACGCAGGGGACTGATTGGCGGTCTCACCGCATGCGCGTGTGGTGCGGCGGCTTGCCGCCACTTTGAAAACGGACTCAAGCTCTCGTGGTCACTGAAATAACGGTTGACCGTTTTCCGCAAACCGAGTTTACTTAAGCATCATTCAGAAAGGATTCCTCTATGCAGAAATACGTGTGCGATGTGTGCGGATATGTGTATGATCCCGAGACCGGCGATCCGAACAACGGCATCGCGGCCGGCACGCCGTTCGAGGCGCTTCCGGACGACTGGTGCTGCCCGGAATGCGGCGTCGGCAAGGACCAGTTCTCGCCGGCCTCCTGATCACTCCGCGACGAGGCCATACTGCTTGGCCTTGTAGCCGACGATCCGCGGCGTGGAACTCAACTGGCGCGCCGTCGCTGCGATGTTGCCCCGGTTGAGTTTCAACGCTTCGGTCAATATCGCTTTTTCGTACACCCCCACCATATCGCCCAGCGACGCGCCCTCGGTCAGCGTCGGCGCGAGTGGTTTCGGTGCTTCGTCCGGCTCCCCGGGGAGCTGGATCGAAGAGGGCAGCGACGACGCCCGGATCACCTCGTCGTCCGTGAGCAGCACCGCGCGCTCAATGCAGTTCTCCAGCTCGCGCACGTTGCCGGGCCACGTATGGCGCATCAGCAGGTCGACCGCGTCGTTGGAAAACTTGGAAACCTTCTTGCCGTTCTGCTCGGCGTACTTGGCCATGAAGTAATCGGCCAGCAGCAGGATGTCGGCCTTGCGTTTGACCAGCGGCGGGATGTAGATCGGGAAAACGCTGAGGCGATAGTAAAGGTCCTCGCGGAACAGCCGCTGCTCTGACATTTTCTGAAGATCGCGGTGCGTGGCCGCGATGATGCGCACGTTGACCTTGATGGTCTTCACGCCGCCCACGCGTTCGAACTCGCGCTCCTGCAGCACGCGCAGCAGCTTGGCTTGGATCGGCAGCGGGATCTCGCCGATCTCGTCCAGCAGGATCGTGCCGCCGTCTGCCAGTTCGAAACGCCCCTTGCGGTCGGTGACCGCGCCGGTAAAGGCGCCCTTCACGTGGCCGAACAACTCGCTCTCGATCAGGTTCTCCGGCAGGGCCGCGCAGTGCACGCGAACGAACGGACCTGACGCGCGGTTGCTCGCGTAGTGCAGCGCATGCGCCACCAGCTCTTTGCCGGTGCCGGTCTCGCCGTGGATCAGCACTGTGGCCTGGCTTTTAGCCACTTGATAAATCTGGTCGTACACCCCCTGCATCTCGCGCGAATTGCCGACAATGTTGTCGGGGTGATAGCGGCGTGTCAGCTCGGCCCTGAGCTGCCGGTTCTCCTCCTTGAGCGACTCCTGCTGGGCCAGCACGTCGCGGCGCAGCAGGACGGCGCGCGCCAGCATCGAGGCCACGACCCCGAGAAGCTGCGCGTCCTCCTGCAACTGCGCGTCGGGCGCGTGCGGCCGGCAGACGCTCAATGCCCCCACCACCTCCTGTTTTTCTTTGATCGGCACGCAAATGAACGCGGTGTCCGCGCTGCGCCCGAGTTGCGTGCGGTTGAGGAAGATGCGCGACTCGCTGGTGCGCGGAATGATCATCGGCTCGCCGGTGAGCACCACCTTGCCGGTCACGCCCTCGCCGAGCTTGTAACGCCCGAGTTCGGCCTGCATGCGCGTCAGCCCGTGCGCGGCCTCGATCAGGATGTCGTCGCCGCCCTTGCGCAGCAGCGTGATGGTCGCCATGCGGAAGCCGAGCGTGGTCGCGAGCGCCTCGAGAACCGGGTGCACCACCGAGCGCATGTCGATACTTTGGTCGACAATCCGGCTGATGTTGTGCAGCAAGGCGAGTTCTTGTTGATGCCTGTCCGGTTCCATGTGTTTCCCGTCGCGTTACACGAAGCGCTGTCCGGTCAAGGTTTCGAAGGCCTCGACATATTTCGCGCGCGTCTTGGCGACCACCTCGTCGGGCAGGACCGGCGCGGGCGGCTGGTGATTGAAGGCGACACTGTCCAGCCAGTCGCGCACGAACTGCTTGTCGAGGCTGGGCGGATTGCTCCCCACCGCATAGCTCTCGCGCGGCCAGAAACGGCTGGAATCGGGCGTCAGCACTTCGTCCGCCAATACGAGACGGCCCTGTTCGTCCTCGCCGAACTCAAACTTGGTGTCCGCGATGATGATGCCGCACGCAGCCGCGTGGTCGGCCGCTTTCGAGTAGCACCCGACCGAGCGCTCGGCCAGCGCGTGAGCCTTGTCCGCCCCCAGCGCCTGCTCCAGCTCGGCGGCGGTCACCGGCATGTCATGCTCGCCCAGCTCTGCTTTGGTGCTAGGCGTGAAAAGCACCGTGTCGAGCTTGGACGCGTTCTGGTAACCCGGCCGCAACGGCAGGCCGTTGACCGTGCCGGCCTTCTGGTACTCCTTCCAGCCCGAGCCGGTCAGATAACCGCGCACAATACATTCGAAGGGGATAATCGCGACCTTTTTGACCAGCATCGATCGGCCGCGCAAATCCTCCTTCACCGCTTGGAGCGCAGCCGGATACCGCTCGACATCCGCCGTGATCAAATGGTTCGGCACGCCGTCCAACAAGCCAAACCAGAACACGCTCAAGCTGTTCAGGATCCGCCCCTTGTCCGGGATGCCGTTCGGCATCACCACGTCAAACGCGCTGATGCGGTCGGTCGCCACCAGCAGCAGACAGTCGCCCAGATCATACAGATCGCGCACCTTGCCGCGCTTCGGCGCGGGCAGCCCCGGAATGGCACTCTCAAGCAACGCATGGTTCTTGTCGTATTTCATAAACCCTCTTTGTGTTTTCTACGTGCAAGAGTGTAGCGAAAAATCACGCTGACGCCCAGTGCGCTCACAAAAAAATCGAAACGTCACAATTTTGTCGCCCGCCAGACGCTTTTGCGAGTACCGTTCCGACAAGGCTGTCGCTCAACGGTCGCGCCAAACCGGCACAAACAGCAGCCGGACGCGCCGCTCATCGCCATCCGCCAGGATACCTCCAAGCACGCGCCAGCGGTAACGCCGCGTCTCACCCGTGCCGCGGCGGTGCCACGAGGCCAGCAGCGGCAGCTTCCACCAGGTATAATCGGCGCGCGCGTCGGACGCGTGCGACACGAAGCCCCATGCGGCGCCCACCGCGTGTCGGTCGGGATTCCATTCTGTCCGTAGCAAGCCGCATGCCAGCGTGCCGCGGAAGAAATCTTCGCCGCCGTGCGCCTCGGCTGCCCAGCCGCCCAGCAGCTCCACGCCCGACGAGAAGGCGGGATAGCGCGGCAGGCGCAACGGCAGAGGCAGATCGCGCGTGACCGAGGCCAGCCAGCCTGGGCGCTGCGCGTCGACGCGCGACCGTCGCGCGCAGGACATCAGCCGCTCGCAGGCCGCCGCGTCGGCGCCCCCCCAGACGATCGTCACGCGCGCGCCGTCGCGCTGCAGCGCAACCGGCGTGTCTTCGAAATCCTCCTTCAGCCTGCGCCGGGCCGCGCTACAGAAGGCGCGCGCCATGGCCGGGCGTTCCCACAGGCTCAGCCAGACCGTCTGGACCTCTTGACGCTCGCCTTTCAGGAAATAGACGCAGTCCCCCATCCACCCCTTGAGGAAACTGTGGTGCGAAGGCGCGGCGAGGCGGTCGCCGTTCAGCCAGAGCGCGATGCCGAGCGCACCCAGGCGGTTGACCGAGACCCCGTGCGTGGCCTCGCGCAGCAGGCCGGGATCGGGCTCGAACGCAGCGGCGCGGAATCCCGTCAGATAGCGGCGCTCCGGATAGAGGATTTCGGCGGTGGTGGCCGGCACGCGCCGGGTGTAGGCGCGGTCGATCGCGCCCCAGCCTGCGTCGCGCCGCAGACGGTTGCAGAAGACGGTGCCGTCCAGATACGGGCGCAGCAGCGCGGCCGTCAAAAAGGGCGGCGTTCCTTCGAGCTGTTCGGCCGCCTCCTCCAGATCGACGCGTCCGAGCAAGCCCAACGCCCAGGCCGCAAAGGGCGAGGCCGAGGTCATCGGCACCCCGTAGCCGTCGAGCAGACCGTCCAAGCCGGCCAACACGGCGGTGCCTTCGGAGAAGGCCGTGAGCGCCAGGTTGCTGTCCAGATCGCGCGAGGAGTCGCGCATCAGGCGCTCCAAATCAAAGTGATCATCTTCGAGCGCATGGCAGAATTCGTGCACATACACGAAACGCTCCATGCCTGGCACCTCACGGCTGAGGCGCGGGGCCTCGGAAGCCTGCGGCGGCGGCTCGCTGACCGCCACCAGCCGCTTGCTCGCCGGATCGTAATACGCAGCCACCTGGTCAGTCATCAGCTCAAGAAAAAGCGCCGACAGCGCTGTCTCGCGCGGCAGCAGACGGAACTGGCGCAACAGCAGCTCGGTCTGCGACAAAAACTCGCGGTTGTCGCTCTTCGCCAGCTCCTTCTCGAACGACGCGCGCATCTGTTCGCGCGTCTCCTTCTCGATCGAGATCTCACGCCGCAACGGCAGCCCGCGCACGCTGGCTGCCTGCGCCTGGTAACGGGCGATCTCGGAAGCCCCGCCGTCCTTTTCTGCCGGCGGCAATGACGCGCAGCCCGCCCAAAACATCAGGCCGGCGAGAATCAGGCACGTTGTTGAGGGTAAAGACGCCCACGAGGTGAAGGTTCGCACTCGACACGGACGCGCCCCCGGTAGGGCGGTCTCGCCGAGACCGCCGCGGACGCCTCGGCGAGGCGTCCCTACCAGACGCGGGTTGGCGTTGACTTCATGATCGCTCGACCTATTGCTCGACACGTTGTTGCAGGCGGAACGCCCGCACCACTTTGGAGCGCGGCGGCTTGCCGCCGCTTTGGAAAGCGGGAGCAAGCTCCCGCACGCCACACCGCCTGCACCATGAACTTCGCACATCTCTGCCACTCGTCCTAATAACTTGAAAGTTGAACGTTGAAAGTTGAAAGTTATCACGCCGTTTGTTCCCGCCCTGCGGGCGGCAGGCTAACCCATTCCAATTTCCTGCTTGAACGTTCCGGCCGAAATCATAAGAATTCCGCCAATAAACAGCAATGACTATCGTTTAGCAACATGAACACAACCATGCCAGAGCCTGACATCAGCGACGCCGAGTTGCTCCGAGCCTTCGCGCAGGGCGACGCACCGGCCTTGGACAAGCTTGTGGGCCGTTACCGGCAGCCGCTGTTTGCCTGGCTGCTGGGCATGACCGCGAACCGTGCCGACGCCGAGGATCTGTTCCAGGAGGTTTGGTTCCGGGTGATCCGTCATGCGGCGCGTTTCAACGATGTGTCGTTCCGGGCATGGCTGTGGAAAATCGCGCGCAATCTGTTGATCGACTTCCGCCGCAAGCGCAAGCCGGACATCAGTCTGGACGCGGTGGCCGACACCGAGGATGAGCCGCTGATCGAGCGCCTGACAGCGGCGGGGACGGGACCGGCACGGCAGGTGGAACTGGACGACATGACGCGGCGCGTGATGCGGGCTGTCGCGACGCTGCCAGAAGTGCAGCGCGAGGTTTTTTTGATGCGCGTTCAGGGCGACTTGCCCTTCAACGAGATCGCCGCCACACTGGGCATCCCGCTGAACACCGCGCTGGGACGCATGCACGACGCGATGGGAAAACTGAAGAAGCTGTTGGCAGAGGAGGCTTGACCATGAAGACGAAGACACCTTTTGACGAGATCGCGGCCATTGACCGCGAACTGACCGAGATCGCTCCTCGGGTCCGGCAAGGCTTCGTGTGCCTCGGCGGTCCTTCAGAGCGGGTGGAGCAGGCGATCCGGGACGAGGCGCGGCGCGCGGCGGCCCTCCGGATGCGGTCGGCGTGGCCGCGGCGTCGCATACTGGCGGCTGCGGCGTCGTTCGCGCTGCTGCTGGGCGGGACGGCTCACTGGTTTGCTTCCCAGCGCACCGAGCGACACCGCCTGGCCCCGCAACCGGTCGCAGCGGCTGGCGCACGTATTGACGACTCCACAGCCGGCTTTGCCAACCTGTTGCTGGAGATCCAGGGCCTGAACGAGGACGATTTCTTTAAAACTGAGGAAGCGGAATCTCTGTGGCTGTAGCCCACAGCTTTTCAATGGCGTAATACTCCCGCGCTTCCTGCGAGAAGACGTGCACCACGACGTGTACGTAGTCCACCACCACCCAGCCGCTGTCCGGCGTGCCTGAGGTCCGGTAGCTTGCGGTTCCCTGATCCTTCATGCGGCGCTGCACTTCCGAAATCAGCGCCTTCAGGTGTGGACCCGATGTGCCGGTCGCCACGACCGTGACATCGGTCAGGTTCGAAACCCCGCGGACATCGTAGATGCGGATATTTTCGGCCTGCTTGGCGTCCAGTGCCGCAGCCGCTTCTCGTGCTATCTGTTCAGGTTGAATGGCCATATCTCCTCATCGCTTGCCGACAGCGTATAAGCCGCGCTCGCGGATATAGGCCTCGACGTCAGGACATACAAGATAGCGGATTGAGCGCCCTTCGGCAATTCTTCTCCGTATCTCCGTGGAAGAAACCTCGCACGTGCGGCCGTGAACCGTGTGCCGACGCAGACGGTCGCGCACCGCCTCAGGAAACGGTGCCAGTGCTTCGTCAAACGCCAGCGTGACCCCCGGCCTCTGAACCGTGATCACGTCACACAGCGCCAGCATCTCACCGATCTTGTGCCAATGCGAAAGTTCGCGCAGTGAATCTCCGCCGATAATGAAGAAAAGGTTCGCCTCC